>NZ_CBFIIF010000002.1:0-160723 GCF_965662665.1 Congregibacter sp.
GTCGTGGGCAGTTTCCTGAACGTTGTTATCCTTCGCCTGCCTGAAATGATGCAACGGGAATGGCGCAGCGACTGTCGTGCGTTACTGGAACTCGACGATGACGCGCCCCGCGAGAAGTTTTCCCTGGCCTTCCCGGGCTCTCATTGCCCTCACTGCCAACACGCAATTAAACCCTGGGAAAACATCCCCGTTGTCAGTTTTTTGGCACTCCGTGGGCGCTGCTCTAACTGCTCAACAGCCATTAGCTGGCGTTACCCACTGGTAGAGTCGGCGAGCGCAGTCGCTTCCCTAACGGTCGCTTTTCACGTCGGCGTAACACCCATTCTTCTCCCCTATCTCCTACTCACGTGGACGCTCATAACCCTGGCTGTCATCGATATCGATACACAGTTATTGCCCGATGACATAACGCTGCCGCTACTCTGGGGCGGCCTGCTGTTTAACGTATTTATGGGACCCGTATCACCCGTCGACGCCATTCTTGGTGCCGCTGCCGGTTACTTACTGCTTTGGTCCATCTATTGGCTCTTCAAGCTCGCCACCGGTAAAGAAGGCATGGGCTACGGCGACTTTAAGCTGCTGGCGGCGCTGGGCGCCTGGCTGGGCTGGCAAAGCCTCCCAATCATCATCTTGCTTTCATCTGCCGTGGGCGCGGTGCTCGGTATCCTCATTATCATGGTGCAAGGCAAAGACCGTTCACACCCTCTCCCCTTCGGCCCCTATTTGGCTGCGGCCGGATGGATAAGCCTCCTCTGGGGCAGCGCCTTGTCAGCATTGCTCTTTGTAGGGAATCCATGACTGCTCCCCTTCGCGTCGGCATAACCGGCGGCATTGGGAGCGGCAAAAGCGCAGTAACCGAACGACTAATAACTCTCGGCATCAATGTTGTCGATGCGGATGTCGTCGCCAGAGAAGTCGTTGCGGTGGGTAGCCCCGCGCTCAAGAAGATAGTCGAGCATTACGGCAGTGACATACTGCAAGACGACGGAACATTGGATCGGGCAGCGCTGAGGCGCGTCGTATTCGCAGACCCCGATGAACGTCTTTGGCTGGAGGCGCTTACCCATCCGCTGATCGGAGAAAGTATCGCCCGGCAGCTCGCCACAGCGAGTTCCCCCTACGCGGTCTTAAGTTCGCCGTTGCTCCTCGAAGGCTCGCAGAGGGACTTTGTGCAGCACGTTGTAGTGGTCGATGTTCCCGAAGAGGTACAGATAGATCGCACCACGACGCGAGACAGCAATAGCGAGGAACTCGTACGCTCCATAATGGCCGCACAAATGTGCCGAAAGGACCGTTTGGCGGCCGCGGATACAGTGATTGATAATAGTGGACCACTGGACGCGCTGGATTCACAAGTGGCATTGCTGCATGAAAAGCTCTTGTCCCTCGCTGCCGCACGCTAAGTAGCATAGCGCGCAAATTCTGCAGCTAGAAAAAGCCAGGCTAACGCCGACCCTCAGAGAGAGCACTCACGATAGCCTGATTCGCCACGGGAAATGCATAGTCTTTTAGCTCAGCAACGCTCACCCAGCGCATGGGCTGACTCTCACAGGGTGTCGGCTGACCTTCGAATGCTGTCACGCTGTGCACATCCAGTAACACCCGCTTATCCCCGTAGTCATGCTCGACTCTCAGCAAAGCGTGGTGACGCATAACCTCTATACCCAACTCCTCACGAAGCTCTCGGCTCAGTGCCTGGGCAAGGCTTTCTCCCGACTCCAGTTTGCCCCCGGGAAACTCCCACAGCCCGCCTTGGTGACTATCCGCGTGGCGCTGGGTAAGGAGTATTTGCCCGTCTTCGCCAAAGATCACCGCAACGGCTACGTGAACTACGGGTGATGTTGGGTCTGTGTTACCGTCGGGCGTAAGAGGCATAGGTGATACCGCGAAGCTAACTTCGGTACTCGGCATTTATGCGCACGTAGTCGTAGGAGAAATCCGATGTCCAGACAGCGGCTCGCGCATCGCCACGACCCAGCTCAATACCCAAGCGCAGCTCGTCTCTCCTCATTAGCTCGGCTACTTTGGATTCGACGTACCCCGCGGCCCGCGCGCCGTTCTCTGCAATGATCGACTCGTTGATAAGAATCCGTACGCCAGTCACGTCAAGCTCAGCGAGCCCCGCCCGCCCGATGGCAGCCAACACGCGACCCCAGTTGGGATCTCCCGCAAAGAGCGCGGTTTTGACCAGCGGAGAGTGCGCGATGGTAAACGCAACATCAAGGCACTCGGCTTCATCAGCGCCACCACTGACAGAGATCTCGACAAACTTACTGGCCCCCTCACCATCGCGCACTAAACCTTGAGCAAGCTCCAGACACAGCGACTCCAGCGCCTGAGCGAACATGTGCGCTAGCTCAGAATCCGCGTTTTCACAAAGCGAATCGCCACTTGCACCAGTAGCTGCAAGTACCACCGCATCATTAGTGGAGGTGTCACCGTCGACGGTAATACGATGAAAAGACGCCTCTACGGCGCGCCGGAGCAAGCTGTCCAAAACATCAGCTGCGATCGGCGCGTCAGTGGCCAAAAACGCCAGCATCGTCGCCATATCAGGGCGCAACATGCCGGCGCCTTTGGCAATACCTGTTAGGACGTAGTCTTTGCCTTGCGCAGAAAATCTGCGGGAACCCGCCTTAGGGCGCGTATCGGTGGTCATGATGCCATGAGCCGCAGCTTCCCACTGATCAGGAGACCGCGCGTCAATCAGTTCAGGCAGGGCGGCGACTAAGCGATCCACCGGCAGGTCTTCACCGATAACGCCCGTTGAAAACGGCAGCACCTCACTGGCACTCAGGCCCAGCAGCGCAGCCGCCTCCTCACAACTTCGCCGTGCCACGTCCATACCTGGCTCGCCTGTGCCTGCGTTGGCATTCCCGGTATTGATAAGGAGGAGCCGGGGTTTGAAATCACATCGCTTTAGATGCTCCCGAGCAACGATCACTGGCGCTGCGCAAAAGGCATTGCGCGTGAAAACAGCGGCCGCCGTGGTGCCCTCATGGAAACTCAGCGCAACCAGGTCACGGCGACCCGGGTAACGGATACCGGCCTCCACCGTCCCGACACTGACGCCGGGAACAGCGAGCGGACTCGATGCAGCATCCGACGCCTCAGAGGAGGTGACTTTCATCGCAGGAAGCTGCAGTGCCTAGAGCGCACCATGACATTGCTTGTACTTTTTGCCACTACCACAAGGGCAGGGATCATTACGCCCCACCTTGGGCTCACTGCGGGTGATGGGCTGTGCGGGAGGCGGGTCCGCAGGCTCGGGACTTGATGCTTCACCGCCGCCAGCGTCCGGCGCCATCCCCGATGCCTGGGCGTGCTGAAACGCCAGCTTAGCCTGCTCGGCTTCATGGCGACGCTGTTGCTCTATCAGCTCGGCCTCGTTCTTCTTCTGAATCTGAACGTGGCTGAGAAACTTGACTACCTCATACTTGAGGCTGGATAGCAGCTCCTGAAAAAGCTCAAAGGACTCGCGCTTGTACTCCTGCTTGGGGTTCTTCTGCGCATAGGCACGAAGATGAATACCCTGTCGTAGGTGATCCATGGTTGCCAGATGCTCTTTCCAGAGCGTGTCCAGCACCTGCAGCATAATCTGCTTTTCGATGCGCAGCATGTCAGGACCTACGCTTTCGCCCTTTGCGTCATAAGCCTGCTGAATCTCACTCAGTACACGCTCGCGAATAGCTTCCTCATGCAACTTATCGTCTTCATCCAGCCACTGCTGAACAGCTAAGGTAATCGCAAACTCCGCTTCGAGTTGACGCTCAAGACCGGGAACATCCCACTGCTCTTCAACACTCATGGGAGGGATAAAACTGTCAATGGCCTGATTAACCACATCGTGACGGATCGCAGTAATGGTCTCTGAAATATCCGACTCAGTGAGCAGATCATTGCGCTGCTGATAGATGATTTGCCGCTGATCATTCGCGACATCATCGTATTCCAACAGTTGTTTACGGATGTCGAAATTGCGGCCCTCTACCTTACGCTGTGCTTTCTCGATGGCGTTAGTCACCATACGGTGCTCGATGGCCTCGCCTTTCTCCATTCCCAGCGCCTGCATGAAGTTCTTCACGCGATCCGAGGCGAAGATGCGCATTAGATTATCTTCCAGCGAGAGATAGAAACGCGACACCCCGGGATCACCCTGTCGCCCTGCCCGCCCTCGCAGCTGATTGTCGATGCGACGGGATTCATGACGCTCTGTACCCAGAATGTGAAGACCGCCAGCCTCCAGCACGGCGGTGTGGCGTTCCTCCCAGTCAGCCTGAATCGCCGCACGCTGCTCGTCGCTGATGTCGCCAGCCTGGCGCAGCTCGGCCTCAAGGTTTCCACCCAACACGATATCTGTGCCGCGGCCCGCCATGTTGGTAGCGATTGTGACCACGCCGGGACGTCCCGCCTGGGCAATGATCTCAGCTTCCTGTTCGTGGTACTTGGCGTTGAGAACTTTGTGCACTACGCCGGACTTCTTAAAGCGGGCAGACAGCTCTTCCGACGTTTCGACGGACGCTGTACCTACCAGGGCCGGCGCGCCAATCTCCATGCAGTGCTTAACGTCTTCAACGATCGCATCAAATTTTTCTTCGCTCGTGAGATACACGAGATCGTTCATGTCCTTACGAACCATGTCCTTATTGGTGGGAATCACAACCACCTCAAGGCCATAGATCTGCCGGAATTCAAAGGCCTCAGTATCGGCTGTGCCCGTCATCCCGGAGAGCTTGTTGTAAAGGCGGAAGTAGTTCTGAAAAGTTGTCGACGCGAGAGTCTGGCTCTCGCTTTGAATGTCCACGCCCTCTTTCGCTTCGATAGCCTGATGTAGACCCTCGGAAAGACGGCGTCCGGGCATCGTTCGGCCGGTATGCTCGTCAATAAGCACCACCTGCCCGCCCTGTACGATGTACTCCACATCGCGCTGAAACATGACGTGCGCCCGCAGACCCGTATGCACATGGTGAAGGAGTGACAGGTTGGTCGATGCGTAGAGGCTATCGCCCTCTTCAAGCATGCCTTCTCGCACCAGCATTTCTTCTACAAACTCGTGTCCGGCCTCCGTAAGCTCAACCTGGCGGAGCTTTTCATCAACGGTGTAATGTCCGTCCTGCCCTTCATCTTCGCGCTGCAATGAAGGCACCAACTTGTTGATTCGCTTATACAGTTCTGAGCTATCCTGCGCGGCGCCAGAAATAATCAGCGGCGTCCGCGCCTCATCAATGAGAATCGAATCAACCTCATCGACGATGGCAAAGCTGAGCTCTCCCTGCATCTTGTCTTCGAGGGAAAACGCCATATTGTCGCGAAGGTAGTCAAAGCCGAACTCGTTATTCGTGCCGTAGATAACGTTGGACTGATAGGCCGTACGCTTCTCTTCCGGTGTTTGCCCGGAGCGAACCACGCCAACGCTAAGACCCAAAAAGTTGTACAGCGGCGCCATCCATGCGGCGTCTCGTCCAGCCAGGTAATCGTTCACCGTAATAAGGTGTACCGCACTGCCGGCCAGTGCATTCAGATAGGCAGCAAGAGTAGCAACAAGGGTTTTACCTTCGCCGGTTCGCTGCTCGGCAATGCGTCCCTCGTGGAGAGTCATACCACCCACAAGCTGGACGTCAAAGTGACGCATACCCATAACACGCTTGCCCGCTTCTCGAGCCACCGCAAACGCCTCCGGAAGAATCTTGTCCAGCGTCTCACCGGAAGACAATCTCTCACGAAACTCGCCGGTTTTCGCGGCTAAAGCTTCATCATCCAGAGCTTGCATCGCCTCTTCGAGAGCGTTGATCTGGCGCACCACTTTGCGCATGCGCTTGAGCTCGCGATCATTACGCGTGCCAAAAACCTTTTTTAGAGCAGAATTAATCATTCAATTATTCATTGCGCTGCTGTGAGCTGTAAGCCCAAGCAGTCCATCAGTGTGTGGATCCCGGCAAGTCTCCCGGGACGGCTGCTGCCGATACCTGCGGATGCCTTGGCAGCGTTCATACTCTTACTCAGCGACGCGCCGGGGGAAATAAAAAAAATACCGGTTATTCATGGGGCCTGACTGCCCACAAATCAAGTCGTATCTAGAGGTATTCAAGCAAAAAAACCGGCGCGAGAGTGTCTCACAGACACTCTCTTTTATCCATTGGCCGCTCGAGGAGCGATCTATATGGCGGGAGCCGCGGACGGCGCAGTTACGTAGGAGATGGGCGCCGTCTCGGGATCATCAAAGGTGACCATTTCCCAGGCATCGGCCTGGGCGATCAAGGCTCGCAGCGACGCATTATTAAGTGCATGACCTGACTTGTGGGCCCGAAACTCGCCAATCAGGCTATAACCGAGCAAGTACACATCACCAATCGCATCCAGGACTTTGTGCTTGACGAACTCGTCCTCGTAGCGCAGCCCATCCTGATTCAGGATCCGGTACTCATCGACAACAATAGCGTTGTCTACGCTACCACCTCGAGCGAGGCCCTTGGAGCGCAGATACTCGATCTCGTGCATGAAGCCAAAGGTTCGCGCACGACTAATCTCGCGCACGAAAGAGGTAGAAGAAAAATCGATCTCGGCATGCGCCGTGCGATCCCTAAACACCGGGTGGTCAAAATCGATAGTGAAGGAGACCTTGAAGCCATCAAAGGGAAGAAAGCTGGCTAACTTGTCTCCGTCATTTACCGTTACCGGACGCTTAATACGGATGAATTTCTTAGCCGCAGGCTGTTCCTCGATCCCCGCAGATTGGATCAGGAAAACAAAAGGCCCTGCGCTACCATCCATGATCGGCACTTCACTGGCACTGACATCGACATAAGCGTTATCAATACCGAGACCGGCCATTGCCGACAGCAGGTGCTCAACCGTGGACACGCGGTGTCCGTCGTGTACCAGCGTTGTCGACAGCGTGGTATCACCCACATTTGAGGCCTTTGCATGAATCTCGACGATGGGGTCGAGATCGACACGGCGAAAAATGATACCGCTGTCCACTGGCGCGGGCGCCAAAGTCAGGTATACCTTTTCACCCGTATGCAAACCAACGCCTGTCGCCTTTATGGCGTTGCGCAACGTCCGCTGCCGAATCATACAACCTCCTTGTCAATGCCCCACTAAGCTCAGGGGTGCCGCCAGGCGCAAAAGCGCCTGTCACACAGTAGACAGGATGACAGTCGTTTCGATCAGTCGGCCTGTCGCCGCAAAAACGCCGGGATGTCAAAATAGTCATCGCCAAGCTTTTCAGCGGTCGCTGCGGCTGCCGAGCCTCCTCGCGCTACTGCGCGACGAGCCGGCGGCTTTTCGTAATCCCGATAGTCGGGCGCGGACAGGGGATCAACCTCGCTTTGCGGCTCTTCAGCTCGCGCGGCTCGTGGTGTTTCCACTACCTGCAACGTTGCACGGGAGGCCGTATTGCCAAGTCCCGTAGCGACTACCGTAACCCTCAATTCGTCGTTTAGCTCGGGATCAATCACTGTCCCGACTACAACGGTGGCCTCCTCAGAGGCGAACTCCTCAATGGTATCGCCCACTTCGGAGAACTCACCGAGCGACAAATCAAGCCCGGCAGTAATATTGACCAGAATCCCGCGTGCACCTTCCAGATCTATGTCGTCCAGCAGCGGGCTATTGATAGCGCGTTCGGCTGCCTCACGCGCCCGGTTCTCGCCGCGAGAGCTACCTGTGCCCATCATGGCCATACCCATTTCGGACATCACCGTCCTAACATCCGCAAAGTCGACATTGATCATGCCGGGGCGAATAATAAGGTCAGCAATACCCTGAACCGCGCCCAACAATACATCATTGGCCTCTTTGAAGGCATCCAAGAGACTGGTATTTTTTCCCAAAACCTCCAGCAGTTTCTCGTTCGGAATGGTGATTAGAGAGTCAACATGCTGCTGAAGTTCCCCAAGACCTGCCTCAGCCAGCGAGAGGCGTTTACGACCTTCAAAAGTGAAGGGCCGCGTGACCACAGCAACGGTAAGAATGCCCATTTCCCGGGCAATCTCAGCCACCACTGGCGCTCCCCCGGTACCTGTTCCACCGCCCATCCCAGCGGTGATAAAGACCATATCTGCGCCGCGCATGGACTCAGCGATACGCTCCCTGTCTTCCATGGCAGCAGCGCGCCCAATTTCCGGGTTCGCTCCCGCACCCAGACCCTTGGTGATCTCGCCGCCGAGCTGTAGCACGGTCGGTGAGTCCACATCCGATAAAGCCTGGGCATCAGTATTGGCGCAAATAAAATCCACGCCTTCTACACTGTTACTGATCATGTGCTTAACGGCATTGCCGCCACCGCCTCCCACACCAATCACTTTGATGACAGCGCTCTGCGGTACGTTGTCTACGAGCTCAAACATAGCTTCCTTCCCCTTTGTTAACGTCACCTAGCGGTGACCTTTCTTCCCCAAAAAAACTGCTTAAAAACTGTCGCGAAACCACTGTGTGAGACGCGTCCACCATGCGTCTTCTGAAATGCGAATTCGGCCGCTGTGGACTTCTCCGGCATGGCGAGTGCCATAGAGCAGCAAGCCCACTGCCGTGGAGTAAATTGGATTGCGAACAATGTCTGCCAGACCGTCGATGCTTTGCGGATAACCCACCCGCACCGGCATGTGAAAAATTTCCTCGGCAAGCTCTGCGGCCCCTTCCATCTTGGAAGTACCTCCGGTGAGAACAATTCCCGACGGTATCAAATCCTCAAACCCGGAACGTCGCAGCTCCGCTTGGATGAGCGTAAAGAGCTCGTCATAACGGGGCTCCACGACTTCGGCCAGGGACTGCCTGGATAAATCCCTGGGCGGACGATCGCCCACACTGGGCACCTTGATAGTCTGGTCAGCGCCGGCAAGCTGCGTGAGCGCGCAGGCATAGCGAATCTTTATCTCTTCGGCGTACTGCGACGGTGTCCGCAATGCCATTGCGATGTCATTGGTGACCTGATCGCCGGCAATGGGAATCACGCCCGTGTGGCGAATAGAGCCCTCGGTAAAAATCGCTATATCCGTGGTACCACCACCGATATCCACGAGACACACGCCCAGCTCGCGCTCGTCATCCGTCAGCACGGAATACGATGAAGCCAATTGCTCCAGAATGATGTCTTCGACTTCGAGCCCACATTTACGAATGCACTTCTCAATGTTTTGTGCGGCGTTGACTGCGCAGGTAACCAAATGCACCTTCGCCTCGAGACGCACGCCGGACATACCCTGAGGCTCTTTAATACCCTCCTGGTTGTCGATCACGTACTCCTGGGGCAGCACGTGCAACACTTTCTGATCCGCAGGAATAGCCACTGCACGAGCGGCATCAATGACACGCTCCAGATCCTGACCCACGACTTCCTGCTCTTTAATGGCAACAATCCCGTGGGAGTTGAGACTGCGTATATGGGAGCCAGCAATACCCACATACACCGAGTGAATCTGACACCCGGCCATGAGCTCCGCCTCATCAACGGCGCGCTGAATGGACTGCACCGTGGACTCAATGTTCACCACCACGCCTTTCTTCATGCCTTTGGAAGGGTGGGAGCCAATACCAACAACTTCGATGCTGCCATCGGCGGTCACTTCGCCCACGATCGCAACCACTTTGGAGGTTCCGATATCCAGTCCGACAATCATTCGTCTGTCTTTTGCCGCTGCCATTCGCTGTCTACCCGCCCTGAGTGTTTTCGGTCAGCCCCGCTAACTGCGGAGTCTGTTCAAATGCAACGGCTGCTCCACCGTCGTAGCGCATGTCGACGCGCTGTACGACTCGGTCAGTCGCCTGAAGATCACTCTTCCAAAGCTTTAAAAAACGCTGCAGCCGTATAGAAAAGTCACGATCGCCCAGCTGCAGATCAAGACCGTTATCCAGGCCTACACGCAGTTGACCGTAATCGTCTTCGCTCAGTGCAATCGGCGTAAGCGCAAGGGGACGTAAGCGCTCAAGGAGGCGTTGATAGTGGTTCATCAAACGGGCCTCGCTGCCCACGGGGCCACGGATCTGAGGCAGCTCCTGCCAACGCTCCCCATCTGCGACTTCGATAACTCGGGCTTCATGGTTCAAGAAAGCCTCATCACCCCAGCGCGCGATGGGCAACTGCTCGACCACGCTAACCTCCAGGGTGTCTGGAAAACGGCGACGTAACTGGGCCGTATAGACCCAGGGCAAATCTTCAAGCCTTGCCTGCAAATCGCCAAGGCTGAGAAACAAGAGCCCCTGCTCCAAGTCGTCGGATAATGCTTCGCGTAAAGCCTCCTGCCGCAGGTTCTCCAACTTCCCGGTAACGACAATGCGCTCTACCGGGAGACTGCGCAGTGCTGACACGCCAAGGTAGACCACGCCCGCGAGGGCGAGCATGGCGCCTGCGGCAACCGCGGCCCCAAGGCCTCGCTGAATGCTCTGAAGGATCAACTTGAAACGCTCACCCAGGGTCGGGGTAGAACGACGACGAGAATTGCGACGTGCTGCAGCCATCAGCCAGCCTCCCCTGTGATTCCGCCGCCTGCTTGCCAGGACATCAACAAAATCTCCTCAAGAAGCTCCAGCAGCGACATACCCGCAGCGGTGGCCGCCATGGGCACCAGACTGTGATCGGTCATACCGGGGACCGTGTTCACCTCAAGTAGCTGGAATTCACCCGTGCCTGCGCGCATGAGATCGACGCGCCCCCAGACAGAGCAACCCAGAGCCTTGAAGGCGGCATTCGCAAGTGCGCAAACATGCTCTTCTTCTGCACTGTTAAGGCCGCAGGGGACGATGTAGCGCGTGCTATTGCCCTTGTATTTGGCCTCGTAATCATAAAACTCCCGCGTCGCCTCAATGCGGATGGGCGGCAGCGCACGATCGCCAAGAATAGCCACCGTGTACTCGGGGCCATCGATAAATTGCTCTGCCAAAACCCCCGTGCCATACGCAGCCGCCGCCTCGTACGCCGCGGAGAAACTCTCCGGGGTGTTAACCCGAGCCATACCCAGGCTCGATCCTTCGGCGCAGGGTTTGATAAACGCGGTACCCCAGCTCGCCAACAAGCCTGCAACGTCTGTGTCTGCATCAACGAGAGCGAAATCAGCTGTAGGTAGGCCCAAAGCACGCCAAAGCTGCTTGCTGCGCAGCTTATCCATGGCCAAAGCCGAACCCAGAACATTGCTGCCAGTTCCCACTACTCCCAGAGATTGAAGTAATCCCTGCGTCACGCCGTCCTCGCCCCCGACGCCGTGCTGAATATTGAACGCAATATCCACCTCAGTGAGCGCTTCCCACCAGGACGCCTCGCCCGTATCCAAGGCCAAAGGCGTGTAACCTCCGTCGCGCAGAGTTGTCAGCACCGTAGTCGCACTTGCCAAAGAGACCTCGCGCTCGCCGGAATTGCCTCCAAAAAGCACGGCAATCTTCAGCTCTCTAAGCTGAGTCACAGCGCTCACGAAACCACCTCCGCTTCACGTAGCTGGCTTGCTAATCGCGCGATGTCGCCGGCGCCCTGCGTTACAAGCACGTCGCCAGGCTCAAGCACATCAGCGAGGAGCGCTGGAACTTCGAGGGCATTCGCGGCATACAGTGGATCCAACTGCCCACGCTGGCGAATAGAACGCGCCAGAGAGCGACTGTCAGCACCGGCGATTGCTTCCTCGCCCGCCGGGTAAACCTCCAGCAAAACCAGAAAATCGGTATCGGACAGCACGCTCACAAAGTCGTCGTAAAGATCCCGGGTACGTGTGAAGCGATGGGGCTGATAAACCATCACAACCCGTCGCTCTGGCCAGGCCTGACGCGCCGACGCCAGAGTTGCGGCGACCTCGGTGGGGTGATGCCCGTAATCGTCCACGAGGGTAACTTCGTGCTCCCCGAGGGTAATCTTGTCGAAGACACTGAAGCGCCGACCCACACCACCAAAATTCGCGAGAGTTTTCTGAATAACGTCGTCGTCAATCCCCTGATCCGTAGCCACTGCCACTGCCGCGGTGGCATTGAGCACGTTGTGAACACCCGGCATATTCAGGGCGATAGGAAGAGCAGGATGCGCATCGGGGCGCTCCACCGTAAATCGTGTAGACAATCCCGTGGGCTCAAGATTAGTAATCCGATAATCGGCCAGCTCGCTAAAGCCATAGCCCAGAAGCGGACGCCCGAGATCGTCCACCAGATCAGCGAGCACCGGGTCATCAACACACAGTACAGCGAGACCGTAAAACGGAAGGTTGTGCAGAAACTCAATGAAAGTGCGTCGCAGCTGCGCGAAGTCGCCCCCGTAGGTTTCCATGTGATCCGCTTCGATGTTCGTGACGACCGTCACCATGGGTTGCAGGTGCAAAAACGAAGCATCGCTTTCATCAGCCTCGGCGATGAGGAATCGGCCAGCGCCTAACTGCGCGTGAGTACCCGTGCTGTTTACACGCCCGCCAATGACAAAGGTCGGATCGAGAGCAGCCTCGGCGAACACCGCGGCAATGAGACTGGTGGTCGTTGTTTTGCCGTGGGTGCCCGCCACGGCGATGCCGTAGCGATGACGCATGAGCTCCGCAAGCATTTCGGCGCGGGGGACAACGGGTATGCGTCGATCTCTAGCAGCAATCAACTCGTCATTATCCGCTTTCACGGCACTGGAAATAACAACGACATCAGCATCACTTACCGCATCGGCCTGGTGGCCGATGGTGACCTTTACACCCATGTCGGCGAGACGCCGTGTGACACCTCCATCCATGAGGTCAGATCCGCTGACAGAGAAGCCCAGATTGACCAGCACCTCGGCAATACCGCTCATACCGCTGCCACCGACACCCACCATATGGATGCGGCGCACACGGCGCATTTCAGAGGCTCCTGGCATTACCGGCGCAGTCATAGACTCAAGGCCTCCGCTCGATCGGCAATGGCCTGCGTCGCATCCGGTCGCGCGCAGCCAAGGGCAGCGCTGGACATATTCGCCAGAGCATTGGCATCAGCCAGCAAAGCGCGCAATACAGCTTCCAGCTGTCCCGGTAAGTCTTTTTGGGGCAGCAGCTGCGCCGCGCCAGCATCAGCCAGAAAACGTGCGTTCGCGGTCTGGTGATCATCGATGGCATAGGGAAGCGGAATGAGAATAGATGGTCGTCCCGTCACTGCGAGCTCAGCGACCGTCAAGGCACCAGCCCGGCAAATCACAAGCTGCGCCCAGGCGTAGGCTTCTGGCATGTCTTCCAGATAGGGCTCTACCCGCCACTGTGTGTTCGTCACTGCAGCGAAGTCCTCGCGGGTGCTATCCGCATGGGCGGGACCACACTGATGACGCCACTCACACTGCGAACCCAGCAGTGCCGCAACGCCCGGTATTGCCTCGTTCAACGGGCGCGCACCGAGACTGCCTCCAAGCACCAGAACCCGTAAAGGACTGTCAGCTTCACGTTTCCAGGGAAACTCCTGCGCGACCGTTAACAAATCCTTGCGCACGGGGTTACCCAAGTAGCGTGCCGTCGGATACTGCTCCAGCACATCTGGGAAACCGGTGACAATTTCCGCGGCCAAACGCGCCAGCGCGCGATTGGCGCTACCGGGCACGGCGTTTTGCTCCTGCAGCAACAGCGGACGCCGAGTTAGCCATGCAGCGCAGGCGGCGGGAAACGAGGCATAGCCGCCCATTCCCACGACCAGTGCAGGACGCAAACGCAGCATCAGCCAAAGGGACTGTAGGAGAGATACCCCGAGCAGCACTACAGCGAGCAACTGCTGAAGGAATCCTTTCCCTCTCAATCCACGCATGGGCAGCTGGTAAAGCGTGATGTCAGCGTCGGGAACCACGCGCGCTTCGAGTCCACGACGCGTACCTATCCAGGCCAAGCTAAATCCACGCTCACGAAGATCCAGGGCAACGGCGAGTGCGGGATAAACGTGCCCGCCCGTGCCTCCGGCAAGCATCATAGCCATGGGCGCCGTCATCGCTTGCGCCCTCTTGCCGGCTTTTGTCGCTCATGGGCAACCCGCAGCACCATGCTCAAAAGAACGCAGGCCGTAATGAGGCTGGTGCCACCGTAGCTAATCAACGGCAGCGTCAGTCCTTTGGTCGGGAGCAGACCTGCGCTGACGCCCATGTTCACAAAGGCTTGCCCGGAGAACATCAGCGACACCCCATAGCAGAGATAGGCTGCAAACAACTCACCGTCTTTTTGCGATTGGCGACCGAGATGAAAAATACGCAGCACCAGCGCCAAAAACAGACCGATTAGAACAAACGCTCCGACAAAGCCGGTCTCCTCTGCCCAGATAGAGAACACAAAGTCCGTATGCGCTTCGGGGAGGTAGAAGAGTTTTTGAACGCTATTGCCAAGCCCCACGCCAAACCACTCGCCGCGACCGAAGGCGATGAGCGACTGAATAAGCTGAAAGCCAGAGCCAAAGGGATCCGCCCAGGGGTCGGTGTAAGCAATGAGGCGCTGGAGACGATAGGGCGCCGCCTGTATCAGCAGTGCACCCAAAACGCCTGTAGTGACGATGATCAAGCCCAGGTGCATTAAGCGCATCCCGGCAAGAAACAGCATCCCAAAGGCCGTAGCAAACATAATGACCACGGCGCCAAAATCCGGCTCCGCCAGCAACAGCACCGCGACCAAGCCCAAAATCATGAGAGGCCGCACGATGCCCTGCCAGCTTTCCTGCAGTGCCTTACCCTGGCGAAGCAGATAGCCAGAGAGATAAACAATCATTGCCGCTTTGGCGAGCTCCGAGGGCTGAAGCGTGAGCGGCCCCAGCGCCAGCCATCGCTGACTGCCATTCACGTTACGGCCCACGCCGGGTATCAACACGAGAATCAGGAGCAGGCTCGAAAGCAACAGCAATAGCCAACCACTGCGGTACCAGAATTCAATCGGCACTTGATAGCAAATAAAGCCGCTGATCAGCGCAAGGGCCAGATACACCAGGTGGCGCATGCTGTGATGCCACATATTTCCGTAGGTTGCCTCGGCGTAACCTACAGAAGCTGAGCTAATAGCAATGAGGCCGATGAGGAGGAGAGCTACCGCAATCGCCAGTAGCATCAAGTCCGGGAGTCGGCCCGCCTCTATGCTTGGTGCCGTTCGCGCGGTACTCATAGCGAGACCTCCGCGCGTACACATTTTTTGAACTGCTCGCCCCGATGAACATAACTATCGAATTGATCAAAGCTCGCGCAGGCGGGGGACAGCAAGACCAGGTCGCCCGGTTTCGCAGACTCGCTTGCAACGGCTACTGCAGACTCCAGGTTATCCAGTGCAATGATCTCGGAGGCATCCCCCAGCGCAGTAGCTATCGCCTGCGATGCTTCGCCGATGAGCAGCACCTTGTCGCAGAAGGCAGCAACTGCTGGCTTTAAAGCGCGAAAATCGGCGTCTTTATCCCGCCCACCCGCAATGAGAATCAAACGGTGAGACGCACCCAAGCCTTTGATTGCAGCGAGCGCAGCGCCTACATTGGTGGCCTTTGAATCGTTGATCCAGCGCACGCCGTCTTTCTCTGTCACCAATTCACAGCGATGCTCGAGACCAGCAAAGCGCTTGAGCACCGTAAGCATCGCTAGTCGAGGTAAGTCTATCGCCGCGCCCAGAGCGAGTGCCGCTAGCGCGTTAGCCAGGTTATGCCTTCCGGGTAAAGCAACCTCTGCTGCTTTCATCAGCGGCTCGAAGCCCTCAACGATGGTCTCCTCACCGTCAATCATCCGAAGACCAAAGCCCTGAAGATCAGGTTCTCCCAGGCGCCATCCAATGTGCTGCCGCCCCGCAGCTAAAGGAGGAATTGTGAGAGGGTCATCGCTGTTAAAAACCACCTTGCGACAACCATTGAAAATGCGATGTTTGGCCTGGTGATAACGCGGCATGCTGCCGTGGCGATCGAGGTGATCCGGCGTCACATTCAGTACGGTGGCTACCTCGAGGTTAAGAGCCCCGGCACGCTCCAGCTGGAAGCTCGACAGTTCCAATACATAGAACTCGTTTTCATCATTCAGCAAATCCAGCGCTGGAATACCCAGATTGCCACCAATGCCCACCTGGTGGCCGGCCGCCTCAACCATGGCGCCTAGCATTTCGGTCACAGTAGATTTCGCGTTAGAACCCGTAATACCAATAACCGGCGCTTTCGCTGCGGCCACAAACAGATCGATATCCCCGCAAAGATGTGCTCCAGCGCTCACCGCACGCTGAAGCCAGGGTTCTTCTGGTGAAATACCCGGGCTGACGATCAATTCTGCAGCGGTATCCAGCACATCCTGAGCGCCATCGCCCAGCATGACCGGAACGTCGGGCATCTCGTCACGCAATTCCTCAAGTCCGGGAGGGTGATCTCGCGTATCCACGACGGTGAATTCTTCGCCCCTGCGCGCCAGATGCCGGGCAACCGACAAACCGGTCACACCAAGGCCCACCACAACTTTGCGTCGCGTACTGCTAATGAGGGATGACATATCTCTGGCCAGTCCTCCCATCACCGCAGCTTCAAGGTAGCGAGGCCAAACAACACCAGCATCACCGTGATAATCCAGAATCGGACAATCACGCGAGGCTCCGGCCAGCCTTTCAATTCGTAGTGATGATGGATCGGCGCCATTCTGAACAAGCGACGACCCGTCAACTTAAAGGACGCTACCTGCAGGATGACGGAGACCGTCTCCAACACGAAAATACCGCCCATGATGAAAAACACGATTTCATGGCGAGTAATCACCGCCACGGTACCCAAGGCGGCTCCCAGAGCGAGCGCTCCCACATCGCCCATAAAGACCTGTGCGGGATAGGTGTTGAACCATAGAAAGCCTAATCCCGCACCCGCAATGCTGCCGCAAAACACCGACAGCTCTCCGCTGCCCGCTATATAGGGTATCTGCAGATAGTCTGCGAAATTGACGTTCCCCGTGAGGTAGGCAATGAGACCCAGGGCGGTACCCACAAGGACCGTAGGCAGAATAGCCAGACCATCAAGCCCGTCCGTAAGGTTGACTGCATTGCTCGCACCGACGATGACGAAGTAGGCCAGCACCACGAAAAACACGCCCATGCCGATGGCAACGTCTTTAAAGAACGGCAGGTACAGTTGCGTCGTCACAGGGCTATCGGAGGTCAGGTACAAGAACAGTGCTGCGGATAAGCCCGCTACGGACTGCCAAAGGTACTTCCACCGCGCGGGTAATCCCCGAGGATTCCGCTCCACGACCTTTCGGTAGTCGTCTACCCATCCCACGGCGCCAAAGGCCGCAGTCACTAGCAACGCCACCCAGACGTAGGCATTGGAGAGGTCGGCCCAGAGCAGTGTGCTTACCGCGATGGCGATAAGAATCAATGCGCCACCCATGGTGGGTGTGCCTGACTTTTCCAGATGCGATTGCGGGCCGTCGTCACGCACAGCCTGCCCTACCTGATGGTAATTGAGACGGCGAATCATCACCGGTCCCACCAAGAGAGAAATCAGCAGTGCTGTGCCGGCAGCCAAAATGCCGCGCAAAGTGAGATACTGAAACACCCGAAAGCCGGATTCGAACTGCGCCAGGTAGTCAGCCAGAATCATCAGCATGGGCTATGCTCCCTGGCAAGCTGACGAAGCTCAGACAGCACCGACTCCATGGCCGCGCCCCGAGATCCCTTCACCAGCAGCGTATCGCTCTTCTCGAGCAGCTCGCGAAGATCGGGCGTCAGCGCGTCCCGCGACGGATACCACAGCGCTGAAGAACCAAAGGCTTCGGTAGCCGGCTTGAGTGCCTCACCAATGCCAACAAAGCGAACTACTCCTCGCTCCTTCGCCAATGCACCCATTTCCGCATGCCGCTGCGCACTCTCGTCGCCCAGCTCCAGCATTTCGCCCAGTATAAGGAGGCTATTGCCTTCGGTGCTGGCTAACAGATCGATGGCCGCACGCACGGACCCGGGATTGGCGTTGTAACTGTCATCGATAAGCACCGTGCCATCACTAAGCCGCTGAGCATCCAAACGGCCCGGTTCGGCCGCCGCACTCTCAAGTCCCGCCACTATTTGATCCGGACTCAGACCCGACGCCGTCGCCAGCGCCGCTGCGGCCAGCGCATTCGCCACACTGTGACGGCCGGGCAAAGCCAGATTTACTGATCGGCTTTCGTCCTTGATCTCTAAACTGAATGTACTGCCCTCAAGACCACGATCGTGCAGGTCGGACGCTGTGATATCAGCAACACCAGCAAGGGAGTAGCTGATGGTGGCGGCACCGGAATCCGCGATGCGCTGGCGCCACAGAGACGTCCAGGGCTGATCAAGATTCAGGATCGCGGTCCCGCTAGTGCCGAGACCGTCGTAAATCTCGGCTTTAATGTCCGCCACATCGGCTACGGTGCCAAAGCCCTCGAGATGGGCCTCCATTGCGTTAAGCACCGTAGTGATTGATGGGCGCGCCAGGGCGCAAAGATGGGCGATATCACCACGCCGCGTCGCACCCATTTCCACGATCGCGTACCGCGTAGCATCATCGAGTCGGGCAAGCGTCAAAGGCACGCCGATTTCGTTGTTGTAATTCCCCGCCGTGGCGACTGTCGTTCCCGCCTGGCTAAAAATACTGCGGCACAAATTTTTGACTGTGGTCTTTCCACAACTGCCGGTAATGGCGATAACCACGCTTGTCGAAAAGTCACGACTCGCACGGCCGATCTCTGAGAGTGCCTCAAGACAGCTCGATACCAACAGGCAGGGAATGCTCGCCTCTACAGGGCGCTCCACCAGTGCAGCCGTTGCACCCTGAGCAACCGCAGCGTCGATAAAGTCATGTCCATCAACGCGCTCTCCTGGCAGAGCGACAAAGAGATCACCCGGACCGACCTGACGGGAGTCTATGGCAACACCGGTAAGCTGAAGCGCTGACCCCGCGTAGGCCACGCCCAGACGCTCGGCGATGACAGAGAGTGTCAGCGCGGACATCATGCGGCCCACCTCGCCAACACTTCTTGAGCCACTGCGGTATCACTGAAGCTAAAACGCTCATCTCCAACAATCTGGTAATCCTCATGGCCCTTACCGGCGATCAGTACGCAGTCGTCTGGCCCCGCAGAATCTATGGCGCTGCGAATAGCCTCAGCACGGTCCTCACACAGGGTGTAGTCGCCGGTCATCGCTGCTTCAATGTCAGCAATAATGGCCAGAGGATCTTCGCCACGTGGATTATCACTGGTAATCACGGCGCGATCGGCAGCGGCAGACACCGCCTCCGCCATCAAAGGCCGCTTTCCCTTGTCCCGGTCTCCCCCACAACCGAAGACTGCAATAAGACTTCCGGGACACTGCTCTCGAAGTGCAGTAAGCACCTGCGCCAAAGCATCGGGAGTGTGTGCGTAATCTACGACCACTAACGGTCCGCCGGCACTACGCAGCGGCTCCATGCGTCCCGCTATGGACTGCAAGCTCTCTACTGCTGTGATTACCGCATTAAAGGGTACTCCGGCCTGCAGAGCTGCGGTCAATGCGGCCAGCAGGTTCATGGCATTGAACCTGCCCAAAAGCGGGCAACGCAGAGAGGCGTTCCCCCAAGGGCTTTCCAAGCGCATCTGAAGCCCATCACTGCTGAGCCGTAGATTCCTAAGACGCACATCAGCTGCAGCGTCCACCATGCCATAGCGCAGCACCGACACATCCGATGAAATCTGCTGGACAAGGGTATCGGTGTAAGGATCATCCCCATTCAGAATTGCGCTGCGCAGGGAATCAAAAGCAAACAGTTTTGCCTTCGACTCGCCATAAGACTGCATGTCTCCGTGATAGTCGAGATGATCTCTGCTTAGGTTTGTGAAGATCGCAGAGTCAACGTCCAGCGTATTCAAACGACCCTGATCAAGGGCGTGAGAAGACACTTCCATACTCACAAAAGGCACAGCCTGCCCTGCCCAGCCGGCGAGAATCTGCTGCAGAGAAATGGAATCCGGAGTTGTGTGCAGCGCCTCATGTACGTCTCCGTCCAGCGAAGACCCCAACGTCCCGATAACGCCACACTCGTAACCTGCACTGCGCAGCAGCTGCGCAAAAAGCTGACTGACCGTGGTCTTGCCATTTGTCCCGGTTACCGCAGTCACATGCATCGTGCGACTGGGATCCCGGTAGTAACGCCCGGCAATCTCACAAAGCCTGTACCGGAGGCGAGGAACAACGATGGCGGGCAGCGGTGTCGCACTCTCCAAGAGCGCATCTTCTACCAGCGCGGCAACCGCACCCGAGGCCGCCGCCTGTTCAAGGTACTCGCGACCATCCTGCGCAACACCACGCAGGGCAATGAAAAGATCACCCCGCTCCAGCTGACGGCTATCCAAACGCAACTCACCGACAGAAATCTCAGGGACATCTGCAGCCATACCCTCAAGCAACACAGGCAGTTCGCGACGAGGCTCAGCAATAGCTGGCGTCATGCATCCCCTCCTGCGGCTACCGTGCCAGCGAGCATTTCCGTGGGTGGGTCCAGTGTTGGTGGGACCCCGAGTAGACGCAGAGTCTCCGCCGCTACACGAGCAAACACCGGCGCGGCAGCAGAACCGCCGCCGTAGTTATCGCCCTTGGGACGATCTAAAACGACCACGGATACAAAGCGAGGATCTTCGATGGGCGCCATGCCCACAAACAGCGCGACATACTGATCATCGAGATAACCGCTGGCGCCTACTTTATGTACCGTGCCGGTTTTACCGCCCACCTCATAACCCGGGACCCGCGCCTTGCGGGCAGTACCTTCCGAGCCCGTCACTTCATGCAAGACAGCGCGAACGTCAGCCGCAATCCTGGCGTCAACAACGCGCTCACTGCGCACATCGACTGCCTCGCGATGTAACAGCGAAAGCTCCGGCAGCATCCCTCCATTGGCAAAGACCGCGTAGGCTCGGGCAATCTGCAGCGGTGTTGCCGTCAGGCCATAGCCAAACGCCAGAGTGACCTGCTCGATGGGGCGCCAGCGTGGCCGCTGCGGGAGTAGTCCGGAACTTTCTCCCGGGAAGCCCGTCGCCGTCGACTGACCCAGACCAAAACGCTGAAACACGTCCCAGATCGGCTCATGCCCAATGTCCAAAGCGATCTTGGTAATACCTACCTGACTGGACTTTTCCACGACCCGAGACAGGGTTATCTCGCCATAGTTGCGCGGATCAGGAAGAACCTTTCGGCCCACTCGGATACGGCCGGGGCTTGTATCAATCAGCGTCGTGGTGTCGTAACTGCCGGACTCCAGTGCTGCCACCAAAGTCAGCGGTTTCATTGTCGAGCCCGGCTCAAAGACATCCGTGAGCGCACGATTGCGTGTCTGACTCATGGTAACGGTGCTGCGGTTATTCGGATTGAAATCCGGGTAACTCGCGCTGGCCAGCACTTCCCCAGTACGACTATCGATAGTAACGATCACGCCGGCCTCGGCACCCGTCACCTTTACAGCACGACTGAGCTCGCGATGCAGTAAGTACTGCAAGCGTAGATCAATAGATAGCTTTAAGTTTCGCCCGGAGCGGACTGGCTCTATGACACCGATATCACGTACCGCATCGCCATGCAGGTCCTTGATGTAACGCTTCTTCCCCGGGTGCCCCTTGAGCCATTCGTCATAAGCCAACTCAAGACCCGCCACGCCGGCGCCATCGACATTGGTCATACCCACCAGCTGCGCAGCAACCTCTCCCGCAGGGTAGAAACGACGATATTCCCGCTCGGCGCGCACGCCGCTGATATTGAGTGCAAGGATTTCCCGCGCGGCATCGGGAATCATATGACGACGGAGATACATAAACTGCCGTCCTGCGTAGCGCGCCAGGCGATCCTCAAGGTCCGCGCCGCTCATATCAAGCGCCGAGGCGAGCTCTGCGAGACGCTCACTGTTTTTGAGTACTTTAGGGTTAGCCCACAAAGATATGACGGGGGTACTGACCGCGAGAGGCTCACCCCTACGATCCGTGATCAGTCCACGATAGGCCGGGAGTTCGGCCGTGCGCAGCATGCGCATATCACCCTGGCGCTTTAAGAACTCTACGCCCCGACCCGTATCCAACACCTGCAGGGACAAGACGCGTCCTACCAATGCGAGAAACATGATCACCAACAGCGCAATCACGACGTAGGCGCGCCACTGCTGCACTTTGATTTTGGCAGCCTTACTCATTTCGCCACCAAGCGGGTCTGATCGTGGCTTGGGGCAAGCAGACCCAACGTCGCTCCCGCTTCGCTCTCGATTCTGTAGTGCGATGCCAGGGTACTCTGCTCGAGGAGTAGACGACTGTACTCTTCCTCCAGATACCAGCGCCGGGCCTCCAGATCCTGAAGCTGGGCGTAAAAGCTACGGCTGGCGTGCGTGCTACCAATAATCGAAAACGCGCTCCCCAACACGAGAAGCAACACCGCAACCACCCACAGAGGCTTCATTGCCGCCCCCATCATGCGAGCTTCTCCGCACAGCGCATGATGGCGCTGCGAGAGCGAGGATTTTCGTCCACCTCAGCCTCACTGGCACGAACAGCCTTACCCAAAAGCCGCATCTGCGCACCGGACTCCGCATCTCTGACCGGCAGATTTCGCGGCAGCTGAGGCCCGCGACTCATATCCCGAAGATGGCGCTTCACCAGGCGATCCTCAAGGGAATGAAAACTGATGACCACCAGGCGCCCACCCACGGCGAGTACCGACAGCGCCAGAGACAGTAAATCCGCAAGATCATCGAGTTCCCGATTCACGCGAATGCGGATAGCCTGAAAAGAGCGCGTCGCAGGATGCTTGTGTTTTTCCCAGCGCGGATGTGCCTCACGCACTATGGCTGCCAACTGCGCGGTGCGGGTCAGCGGCGTTTCGCTGCGCGCTTTAACGATGGCTCCAGCTATACGCTTGGCAAACCGCTCCTCTCCATATTGACGGAGTACATCGATAATCTCTTGCTCTGATGCGACCGCAATCCAATCAGCGGCCGACTCACCACGACCCCGATCCATGCGCATATCCAGAGGACCGTCTTGCTGAAAGCTAAAACCGCGCTCTGCCTGATCTAATTGAGGACTTGATACTCCAAGGTCCAACAGAATCCCATCGACGGCTCCCAGACCTCGCTCGCTCAGGTGCACCGGTAAGTCGGCAAAAGACCCTCGAGCAAAACTGAAGCGAGAATCCTCAGCTTCGAGCTTGCGGGCGTCTCGCTCTGCCTCTTCATCTTTATCGCAGGCAAAGAGCCGGCCGCTTTCATCGAGTCGATTAAGGATTTCGCGACTATGCCCCCCGCGCCCGAAGGTACCGTCGACATAAAGGCCGGCGGGGCTGCTTACCAGCGAGTCCACCGCTTCGTGCAACAATACCGTTTCATGGGGGGCTGCCATCTAGAGGGGCAGATTCATCAGCTCGTCGGGCCATGGTTCATCCACCCCGACGTCTTCCAGCGCCTTGTCACGCTCCACAATCCAGAGCTCTTCGCTCCAGACTTCCATTTTGTTGCCCTGACCAACGAGCACGAGCTTTTTATCCAGCTGCGCATATTCACGGAGCGAGGGCGGCAACAACATACGCCCATTGCTATCCAGTTGAATATCCGTTGCATAGCCCATCATCAGGCGCTGAAATCGTTTTACGGCGGGATTTAGAGAAGGTAACTTCTGGAGGTCCCGCTCAATACGCTCCCAGGCAGGGAGCGGGTAAATGCACAAACAGGAGGTCTGGGTATCAATAGTCACAACAATGTCGCCGCCGCACTGCTCAAGCAGGGGCTCACGCTGACGCGCAGGTATCGCGAGGCGACCCTTTGCATCCATATTGATGTGTTGCACACCACGGAACACTATTTATGAACCCCTTTATTCTGGTGAATTCCACAATTCACCAGAATTACCCACTTCTCTCCACTTCCCGACACTATAGGTGCGCAGGAAAGCCTAAGTCAAGCTGGAAACAGCAAAAAAGCCTGCTATTTCAGGGGTTTGGGCGTTAAACGACGGGGATTTCGAGGTGTTTTATTACACGCTAGCGCCCGGTAAAAAATCACAAAAACAGTGATCTAAGACACTAACCTAAGCTTTTACTTTAAGTTAAATGTCGTTTTCTTATTTTGCAGAGCGGTTTTAGGTGAATTTCGTCTAAACAACGCAGAAACAATCACGAGAGCACTACAGTCCAGCTGTAGAGCCCCCATGATGTTTGTTGAATTGAAGGAGTTGGCCGATAAGCCGGGTTCTGTCGAGAACGATCATTCATCTGGGACCAGCGTCACCGCTCGCCTCTAGCGACCTACCCGAATCCACTGCGGGCCGCAGCAAACGGATTCCTATTTGGTCTTGCTCCAGGTGGGGTTTACCATCGCCACGCCTGTTACCAGCCGCGCGGTGCGCTCTTACCGCACCTTTTCACCCTTACCGAGCCCTAAAGCCCGGCGGTATCCTTTCTGTTGCACTTTCCGTGGGCTCACACCCCCCAGGCGTTACCTGGCACCCTGCCCTATGGAGCCCGGACTTTCCTCCGTAACCCGCATCAAAGATACGAGATACCGCGATCGTCTGGCCAACTCCGCGCGCAGGTTAACGACACTACGACAGTCGCGCAAGCGCCGGGAACATTGCTTACAGAGCGACTACTCGCCGCGACGCTCCAACAAAAAGTCGTACAGCTGGCGACTTCGCACCCCCGAGTAAGCGGCCAGGAGCTTTGAGGCCTGACGGGCTGGCATGTGCTCGGCCATGCCAACCAGTAGCTCGCCCAATGCCGGATCGATGGTCGTATCCTGCTCAGCCCGGGCTGGTGACAGCAGCAACACTATTTCTCCGCGACTCTGGTTGGCATCCTCCCGAACCCAGTCACACAGTTGCGATAGGGACGCTCTGCGGATAGTTTCAAAGCTCTTGCTCAACTCTCTCGCCAGCGCCCCCTCGCGGTCAGCGCCCATCACCGACTGCATATCCTCCAGGGTAGCGAGAATACGGTGGGGGGCCTCATAAAAAATTAGCGTCGCATCGGTGGCTACCAGCTGCTCCAGCCGCCTGCGCCGAGCCTCTCCGCGATTCGGCAAAAAACCCTCAAAGGCGAAACGATCGCTGGGCAGGCCAGCCGCAGAAAGAGCAACAATGGCCGCGCAGGGGCCTGCGATGGGAACGACCCTCAAGCCAGCGTCCTGGATAACACGAACCAGTCGGTAGCCAGGATCCGAAATAGTGGGTGTACCGGCATCAGAAACCAGAGCCACAGATTCACCATCGGCGATCCGCGAAGCCAACTGCTCCGCCACCTGTGGAGCACTGTGCTCATGGTAAGCAACCATGCGCGTTTTAATACCTTCCCCGTTCAGTAGCTGGCCGGTGCGCCGCGTATCTTCTGCAGCAATGCATGAGACGCCCGAGAGCACCTCTAGCGCGCGCCGCGAGATATCCCCGAGGTTGCCAATAGGAGTGGCCACAATGTACAGCGCCGGTTCCAAGTACAACAAGCTCCCTTATAATGCGAAGACTTTCAGTTAAACATTCGCGTTTCAAAAATCGAGGATAGCATGTTGAGCTTGCCCCACTGCCGGCCCACCCGTTTGCTTTGGGCTCTCTGCGCCGGACTGCTTACGGCCTGTAGCTCAACGCCCATAGATCTCCCAAACCGCGCCGGATTCCCGGGCACTCCCGCGGTGACCGAGGGCTCAGAAACCCCCGCAGAAATCAGAAATGACACGCAGCACGATCTGGATGTACAGGCCGAGAGCCTCGACAGCGAACTCTTCGCTGCGACGCGTGCTGCACTAAACAATGGTGACTGGCTCAATGCGACCCTGGCTCTGCCTCACATCGACCTAGAAGAAAGCCACTCTGAGGATACGCCCGGCGAGCCAAGGCCTGAAGAAGCACGACCTGAGACGAGTGCTGCAACAGTGCTTTGGATTGACTACTACAAAGCGCGTATCGCTCTATTGAAAGGAGATTCGGAGAGCTACGAAGCTGCACTAGGTGAATTGAACGTAAAGCCTCTGCCAACTGACCTTCGCCGGGAACTCCTCCTCCATGAACTGGAAGTCTCCCAGCAGCGAGGCGATAGCAGCAGACAACTGGATTTGAGTTTGCGGCTACTGTCACTGGCCGATACCCCCATTGCCGATGACCCGGAGCTCATAGACAGCCTGTGGAGCGCGGCCCAGCATCTCAGCAATGCCGACGACGTCCCCAATTCGTCAAACCCTAATGCCCAGGGCTGGATTGACCTTGCTGCGGCGAACCAAGTCGATGGCCCACTGGCCAGCGCGGCCGCGTTCTCTGCCTGGGAAGCTCAGTACCCTAACCACGATGCGCTCACGCATGCCACAGCGCTACGGGAAGCTGCGCTGCAGGACGCGCGCACGACTAAACTGACGCTCGTGCTACCCCTGTCAGGCCCCCTGGAGAAAGCGGGCGCCGCGGTTAGCCGAGGCTTCATCGCCGCTTTTTTTGCCGACGAGCAAACGAACGTCAGTATTGACGTTCTCGATAGCCGACGTTTTGACAACATCGGAGCCGCCTATGCAGAAGCCCGGGAGCAAGGCGCCAGCGTTGTAGTGGGACCTTTAGGCAAGCGTCAGGTAGGAGAGTTACTCGCGCAGCCGGAGCTGGACGTACCGGTGCTGACACTGAATCGCCCAGAGTTCCAAAGTAGCGGTAATCCGGGGTCACTCCTGCTCTCCCTGGCCCCGGAGGACGAAGCTCGCCAGCTGGCGGAGGATGCCTTTGCGGGAGGCGCTCGCCGCGCGCTTTTGATTCGACCCGAGGGCGACTGGGGTGAACGCATGGAGTCGGCTCTCGTCCAACACTGGCGTCAATTAGGAGGCCACATTCCCACCGCTGCGATCTACGGTAAGCCCGATACCCACTCCGTTACTATTCGCGATGCATTGGGCCTGGGAGACAGCGCGCAACGGAGCAACACCGTGCGGGCCCTCTTCAACGAGAAAGTTGAAACAAGCGGTCGACGGCGTGAAGATCTGGATACGGTTTTCCTGCTAAGCAAAAGCAGTGATGAAGCTCGAGCACTAAAGCCACTCATTAACTATCACTACGCAGGCGGACTTCCTGTGTATGCGCTCTCTACCGCCGATAGCGGCAGCGAAAACAGCAGCCTTAACCGCGACCTCGGTGGCTTAAGGCTGCTTGCCATGCCCTGGCGTATCAGCGAAGGCGAGATACCCGGCGCCGATACAGCAACCGGCGCCCCGTCTCTTCACGCCCTCGGTGCAGACGCTTATGCCGTGGCTCGACGGTGGTGGCGCATGCGTAGCGCCGCTACGCCGCTTTACTTCGGCCTCACCGCTGAGCTGCACGCCGCGTCGGATGGCAGCCTGGATCGCCGATTAAAACTGGCTGAATTTGACCGAGGCGAAATACGCCCTCGCTAACATAGACTCCCCGATCGCACGCCCCGCATAGCCGGGGCTCTCACGGCTGCATTAGGGAGTGAACGACGCTTGTTAGATGGAAATGATTTTGAAGAACGCAGCGCGGCGCTCCTGGAAGACTACGGTTTGGCCATCGTCGCGAGACAGTACCGCTGCAAGGCCGGAGAGATCGACTTAATCGCCTATGATGAACATCGACTCCTGTTTGTCGAGGTTCGCGCAAGACGTCATCGCAGCCACGGTGGCGCGGCTGCCTCGGTGAACCGGGCAAAGCAGTGTAGAATCACGCGGTGCGCCGCTTACTTTCTAAACCGACACCCACAATGGTGCCATTTGCCATGCCGCTTCGACGTTATCACTTGGGAACCGGATCACAGCACACGGGGATTCGAGGCTCGCTGGATTCAGGCAGCCTTCATCACCTGAAGCTAGCAAAGGTGACGACGCGCGCGCTGGCGCTTTGGCTGCTGCCGAGCCGGCAGCTTTTGATTTCTCTTGGCACCCAGCGACGACGAGCACCTTCAGGCTCATGACCGAATATAGTTATCAACGCATAGCGGCGAGCTTCCACCAGAGAATCGATGCCATCGCCAACGCTGTAGACAGTATGGCTCCAGGCCTGGCCGCTGCAGCCTCTCTGCTTTCCCAAGCGGTGCTCGAGGATCGAAAGATCTTGATCAGCGCTTGCGAAGAGGACGCTGTGCTCGCCGAATTAGTGGCCACGGTACTTAGAACACCTATCGAGCCAGGCCCTGCGCTTCCAGCCCTGGCTCTTCGGAGCGACAGCCACGAAGGCGATCCGACACTTTGGCGTAACCTGCGCACCCTTTCCCGGGATGGCGATGTTCTCCTGTGTATAGACAGCGGCGCCGGTGCGACGCTCGCCCGAAAGTACGTAGAGTTCGCCGAAAAACGAAACCTCATCGCGATCGTGTTGTCCGAGAAACTGGAGATTTCAGGCGGCACCTGCATCGCATTGAATGTCGAACACCCGGATTTGCGCCGAGAGCTGATCCTAATGGCCAGCCATTGCCTTCGGGACCAAACCAAACAAGTTTTGTTAGGAGAGTAATCTGATCATGTCGCGCCGCGTATTTTCAGCGACCAAGCTAGCGATACTGCTGCTCATCAGCGTGCCCCTACTGGAGGGTTGCGGTTCACTCTTGGCGACCTTCGAATCCAACGCCATAGAGGATGATCCGGGTGAGCGCACTTTCTCTCAACGTATTGCCGATGAATCTATCGAAACCAAGGCCGTGGTGAACCTCCATGCGGCGGATGATCGTTTTGACCAGGGACATCTGGTGATCCAAAGCTATAACGGCTATGTCCTGGTTGCGGGCCAGGTCCCCGTTGAAGAGCTTCGTCAGAAAACCAATGAGGTAGTGCGAAAGATTCGCGACGTGCGGCGGATCTACAATGAGCTCGAAGTCGCTGCAGCCAGCTCAGCGATGACCCGAGCATCGGACACATGGATAGCTAACAAGGTAAAGACCTTCTTGTTGACCGGCGGTGACACGCCGGGACTCAGGGTGAAGGTCGTCGCAGAGAATGGCGTCGTATACCTGATGGGGCTGGTCACCCGCGAAGAAGGCGACCGAATCGCTGCAGAAGCGGCGGATACGTCCGGTGTTCAACGGGTGGTGCGACTGTTCGAATACATCGACTAACAGCTTTTACCGCAAAAGCGTCGCTACTGTCGCTCCCGACCACTACCGTCCGCTATTTTACAACGGTAAGGCTGGGCTTCCCGGCACGTCGAAACGGTGTGGGTTCGTTGCCGCCTTCAGGCGCAGGATCATCGTCTCCGTCCTCCGCTTCGAAAGCCATTCCCTGACCATTTTCTCTCGCGTAGATACCCAAAATAGCCGCCATGGGCATAAAAACATCAGTGGGCTTACCGCCAAAGCGGCCGTTAAAACTCACACAGTCATCCGCCAGCTGTAGCTCAATCACCGCTGACGGCGAAAGATTCAGAACGATCTGCCCATCCTTGACGTACTCTTGCGGCACGTCCACCCCAGGCGCCGTCGCATCGACTATCACATGGGGTGTGCAATCGTTGTCGACTATCCACTCATAAAGCGCTCTCAGCAGATAAGGTCGACTAGAGTTCACGACAAATACCTCTGGGTCTAGAGGCGCATCTCGCGCTCTTGCTCAGTCAGGCTTTGCTGAAACGACTCCCGCTTGAACAGCTCGTCCATATAGGCGAATAGCGGCTTTGACTGCTTACTGGGACGGATATCAATACCCAAAGTTGGCAGACGCCACAGGATGGGAGCAATACAGCAATCAACCAGCGTAAACTCATCGTTCATGAAGAACGGCTTCTCCGCAAAGATCGGCGCGATGGCGAGAATACCTTCGCGCAGCTCTTTGACTGAGCGCTTGACAACATTATCGCTTCGAGAGTTCTGAATAGAATCAATCAGCGTGCACCAGTCGTGCTCGATGCGATGCATAAACAGACGACTCTCGGCGCGAGCGACAGGGTAAACCGGCAACAATGGTGGATGCGGAAAACGCTCGTCCAAATACTCCATCATCACTCGCGTCTCGTAGAGTGATAGCTCTCGATCAACCAGCGTGGGAAGCGAGTTGTAAGGATTGTGCTCGGACATTTCCCGCGGCGGATGTGCCGGGTCCACGTCGATGATATCGGCGGTGACGCCCTTTTCTGCCAGCACGATACGAACGCGATGGCTGAAATGTGAAGTTGGATCTGAATAAAAAATCATGGGAGTCAATACGCCTATACTTTGCTTAAAACATGGCTACAAACATGCTTTTTAGGGAGGCCGCCACAACAGTGGCCAAAACAAACAAACGGCGGCGCAGGATTTTCGTCCTACTTACCACCGTCGTCTGCGGTAATGGCTGGTGTTAAGCCGCGATCAGTGTATGTCTTTCCAGTACTCGCGATTAAGCAGCGTCGCAAACACAAAAAATACTGCAATAAACAGTAGTGAGTAAATGCCTATACGCTGACGATCTGCCTTCATGGGCTCGGCAACGTAGGCCAGAAAGTTGACCAGATCGTAGGTCGCCTCGTCAAACTCGTCCGCGGACATCGAGCCCTCTTCAACGACTTCTAGCGTCCCGCAAGGGTCGCTGTGGTCCGCCATTTCGGTACCCGAAATAGGCTCCACTGACATGTGTGATGCTGCCGGAGCGCAGGCCATCAAACCTTGCATATCAAGGAGCGCGTGAGGCATTCCGACATTGGGGAACACTCTATTGTTGACGCCGTAGGGTCGCGTTGGGTCTTCGTAAAAGGCGCGAAGGTAGGTGTAGAGCCAGTTTGGATTTCTCGCCCGGGCAACAAGAGTAAGGTCCGGCGGCGCTGCACCAAACCAGACCTTCGCCCGATCGATATCCATCGCGTTATCCATCAGAGCCCCCACTTTCACATCGGGGTCAGCAATGATGTTGCCCACCATCAAATCTTCCGGAATGCCGAGATCTGCTGCGACGCGGTTGTAGCGGGCATATTTCAGGGAGTGGCAACCCATGCAGTAGTTCATGAAAACTTTCGCGCCGTTTTGCAGCGAGCTTTTGTTCTCAATGTCCATTTCGACTTGATCGCAAGGCATGGTGCCGCAATCAAACGCCGACTCAGCACCCACAACCTTCAGTGGAATGATGGTGAGTGCAAGGATCAATATCAAACCTGCCAGGGACCCAAAGATACCAATACCGCCATCCATGGTTACACGCTCAGGCACAGGCTTAGCCTTGTCCATACTCGACCAGATCGGCATAAACAGGAAAAAGCCGAAATAGAAGATCGAGCAAATCTGTGCCAGGAACGTTCTCGCCGGCGTTGGAGATTTAACGCCCAGAACACCCAGGATCAGGAAGGACGCAACAAACAACACCAACATCACTTTGTTCAGATTGCCGCGATAGCGCCATGACTTAATCGGCGAGCGATCGAGCCAGGGCAGCATAAAGGGAATGGCCACGCTGGCGGCAAAGGCTATAAAGCCCCAGAACTTATCAGGAACCGCCCGAAGCACCGAGTAAAACGGCGTGAAGTACCACACGGGGGCAATATGATCCGGAGTCTTCAGCGAGTTGGCCTCTTCGAAGTTGGCGTACTCAAGAAAGAAGCCACCCATCTCTGGCATAAAGAACATGATCGCGCAGAAAACAAAGAGAAACACTGCGATTGCCTGCACGTCGTGCACGCTGTAGTAGGGGTGAAAGCGAATGCCATCCAGTGGAATGCCGTCGGGCCCCTTATTCTTCTTGATCTCTACGCCGTCGGGATTGTTCGATCCCACCTCGTGCAGCGCGAGAATATGCAGCACCACAAGCGCCAGTAACACGATGGGCAAGGCTACAACGTGCAGCGCAAAGAATCGGTTCAAGGTAATACCCGAGATCAGGTAATCCCCGCGAATCCAGGTCACGATGTCCTCACCGACCACGGGAATAGCGCCGAACAGGGAAATGATCACCTGGGCGCCCCAATAGGACATCTGGCCCCAGGGCAATACGTAGCCCACAAAGGCCTCAGCCATGAGCAGCACGAAAATTAGCATACCGAAGACCCAGAGGAGCTCTCGGGGCTTTTTGTAGGAGCCGTAGATCATCGCTCGGAACATGTGCAGGTAAACGACGATAAAGAACGCCGACGCCCCGGTTGAATGCATGTAGCGGAGAACCCATCCGTAATCCACATCGCGCATGATGTATTCTACAGACGCAAAGGCTTCTTCCGCACTGGGCGTGTAGTTCATCGTCAACCAAACGCCTGTAAGCAGCTGGTTGACCAGTACTAGCAGTGAGAAAACACCAAAGTAGTACCAAAAGTTGAAGTTTTTGGGCGCGTAGTACTCACCCATATGCGTGTTCCACGCACGCGTAATGGGCAGACGCTCGTCAACCCAGTCGCGCAAGCCGATCAGCATGTTGGCCATCAGACTGCCTCCGCATCAACGCCAATAACTAGGACGCTCTGTGATTCAAATGAGTAGGGGGGTACCACGAGATTGGACGACGCAGGCACGCCGGAATAAACCCGTCCCGCCAAGTCAAACTTGGACCCATGGCAAGGGCAGAAAAATCCACCAACCCAGTCGTCACCGCCCAAATCTGCCGCGCCGACTTCAGGCCGGTACTTAGGAGCACAGCCCAGGTGCGTGCACAGTCCTTCAACGACCAGCAATTCGGGACGAATGCTTCGCTCCTTGCTAGCGATGTAAGCGGGCTGAGTGGATATCGCCGAATCGGGGTCTTTTAGATCGCCATCCACCTTGTCAAGGTTCGAAATCATCTCTGGGGTGCGATGTACCACGTAGACAGGCTTTCCTCGCCACTCTAAGACAACCATTTGACCTGGCTCCAGTTTGCCGATATCGGCTTTAACCGGTGCTCCTGCTGCCTTAGCTTTTGCAGAGGGGTTCCAGGAACCAAGAAAAGGAACGGCGATTCCCACCGCGCCCGCAGCGCCCATAGCACTGGTGGCTACCGTCAAAAAACGGCGGCGGTTGTTGTCGACCTCAGACTCAGCGCTTTCGCTGGCCGTTGTGACACTGGACATATCGATTGGTCTCCTGTTACTTCGATGCCAACACACTGAACGGGTGGCAGCAACACAATGCTTTACCGTAAAACTGATGCTACCGGAGGTCCATCGTGTAGTGGACGAGGGCAGCTAGAATACAGGCGCACGAATGGTAAAGACTTTGGGCGCTTCAAACAAGGAAAGCGCGCCCTTTTTACGCCACAAACCTTTGATTTGTCTCAAAACTTGGACAAATCCACCGCACAAAAAAAAGCCCGGCCGGTTATTCCGATCGGGCTCCTCTTGAATTACGACATGACCCTCGCGAAAAGGGTTTTGCCGCAAGCCAAATTAACGCTTGGAGAACTGTGGTCGCTTACGCGCCTTGCGAAGACCCACCTTCTTACGCTCAACCTCACGGGCATCACGAGTCACAAAGCCCGCTCCGCGAAGTGTGCCGCGAAGGGCTTCGTCATACTCCATCAGCGCACGGGTAATGCCGTGACGGATCGCTCCCGCCTGACCAAAGCTTCCGCCGCCCTCGACAGTCACCTTGATATCGAACTTTCCAACCAGATCAACAAGCTCGAGAGGCTGTCGTACGATCATACGAGCAACTTCGCGACCGAAGTACTGATCCAAAGGACGCTGATTAACAGTGATGTCGCCGCCGCCATTGCGCAGAAAGACTCGCGCTGTGGAGGTCTTACGACGCCCGGTTCCGTAATACTGGGTTGCGCTCATTATTTCTCCTAAACCTGCAGCGGCTGTGGCTGCTGCGCGGCGTGCGGGTGTGCTTCGCCGGCGTATACCTTGAGTTTGCTGAACATCGCACGACCCAGCGGGTTGCGGGGCAACATGCCCTTGACCGCGCCCTGGATCACACGCTCAGGTGCTTTGTCGATCAGCTTTTCGAAAGACATGGACTTCAGGCCACCGGGGTAACCCGTGTGCCGGTGGTACATTTTGTCAGTACGCTTGGCGCCCGTAACGTGCACCTTCTCCGCGTTGATAACGACGATGTAATCGCCGGTATCGATGTGCGGCGTGTACTCAGCCTTGTGCTTTCCGCGCAGGCGGTGGGCGATTTCACTGGCCAGGCGGCCCAATGTTTTGTCGGTGGCGTCAACGACATACCAATCGTGGCTGACCTCGCCAACTTTAGCGCTATAAGTTTTCATCGGATTCGCCTCAAAAGGGCCAAAAAAAGAGCGCGAATACTACTTAAACGCTGAGGGTATGGCAAGCCGCAATTTCAATAAGATTTTCATGCTTTTCCCGGAGCTGTCATCCACCGTAATACACCGCAGCCGGGGGCAGGCTTAGGGTCTGTGTTCCAGAGCGAGATAGTCATGAGACTGCATTTCGAAAAGACGGGACTCCGTTCGGGCAAATTCAAAGGTCAGACGCGTGCCTGTGTACAGTTCTGATGCCGGAACTTCGGCGGCGATCACGAGTTTTACACTCCTGTCGTAGAACTCATCCACCAGATTAATAAAGCGCCGACACTGGTCATCCTGTGCGGCAGACATTTTCGGCACCCCGGAAAGGATCACTGCGTGGAACTCCCGAGCCAACTCAATGTAGTCATTTTGCGAGCGCGGGCCATCGCAAAGCTCTGGAAACTCAAACCACGCCACATCATCCGCCAGACAGCGGCAGGTCAAATATCGTCCATTAATCTCGATACGCTGCCAATGCTGCACTGCATCGGGTGCCAAACGCTGAAAACTGTCGCTGAGGCTCGCGTCGGCCTCCGGGCCGAGGGGGTGGTGATAGAGCCGCGCCTGCTCAAGCGTTCTAAGGCGGTAATCGATGCCCGCGTCGACCGTCAGTACTTCCGTGTATTGCTTTAAAAGCGCGATAGCGGGCAGAAATCTGGCCCGCTGCAGACCATTTTCATACAGGCCGTCGGGCGCAATATTCGAGGTTGCCACCAGGGCAATCCCTCTTTGGAAAATCGCCTCAAGGAAGTTAGCCAAAATCATGGCATCTGCAATATCACTGACAAAAAACTCATCAAAACAGATGATTTCGGCTTCGGCGGCGAGTTTATCGCCTAACAGGTCAATGGGGTTTTTTTCGCCTTCGAGGGACGCAAGCTCACGATGCACTCGCTGCATGAAACGATGAAAATGTACGCGGAGTTTTTTTTCAAAGGGCAAACTCTCGTAAAACGCATCCATCAGATAAGTCTTTCCCCGACCCACCCCACCCCAGAAGTACAGGCCCGTTTCCGGTTCCGTAGCTCTACGAAATCGTCGACCGAGGCGCCCGGTGATGCTTTGGCCCCTCGCATGGCGAGCTGCCACGCGATCATAAAGATCCTGCAAGCGACGAACCGCAGCCTCCTGGGCCGCGTCGTGGCTAAAGTCTTCTTTTTTTAGGTCTTCTTGGTATCGCTGCCAGGGTGTCAGCACAGTGTTGTCGCGGGCAAAACATGCTCGCGACCCTCTCGTCTAATAGTTAACGCGCGCTACCTTACTCGCGCAGCTCAGCTTTTGGCAATCTCGCTACCAAGCTGTCACAGAGCAACGCTATACTGGACTCCTCTACTTCAACATTGTGAGGACTTGTTTGTGAACACCGGTATGGATGAATCTTTGGTCTTCGCAATCGCTGGTGCAGTGATCGGCTTACTCATCGGTTATTTTGCAGGCCGGCGCTCAGCGCCCGGTAGTGAAACAGCGCGAGAGCTGGGAGAAAAGCTGGAGCAGGCGGAAACAGCAAGAGAGCGCTACGAGCAGCAGGTGAACGCCCACTTCGCCGACACCGCCAGCAAGCTGAACGCGCTCACAGCCAATTATCGGGACGTTTATGAGCACATCGCGGGGAGCGCCTCGCAGCTTTGCTCTGATGAGGGTGCGGCGGGCTTTCAGGCCCTTGACGCGCCTGAGGAGCCCGAGCACGACACGATAGAGAGCGACAGCGTAGTGGTTGAGCCGCCTCGCGACTACGCGGCAAAAACGTCACCTGACGACCCCGGCGTGCTAGATGAACGCTTTGGTCTTGAAGGCGAAGAAAAGCCCCCGGAAGATACCAGCACTCGCAGCTAGCTCCGCTCGCGCCCGGTCGCCTCAGACCGGGTTATCACAGTCGATGAAGGTCCACTGGAGTTCAAAGGTCTCAGCCAGACTCCCTGCAAGGGCCTGGACGCCGTAGCGCTCCGTCGCATGATGTCCCGCTGCTATGTAAGCGATACCCAATTCGCGCGCAGCGTGTACCGTGGGCTCCGAAATCTCACCGGAGATATACAACTGCGCACCCGCCGCTGCTGCTTTCTCGATGTATCCCTGCGCCGCACCGGTACACCAGGCCACGCGTTCGACCGACTCACTTAAATCACCAATGATCATGGGCTCCCGACCGGTTAAAGACTCAATACGGCTGGCAACATCCTGCAGAGGCATCGCGGAGGACAGACGGCCTACATTCCCCACCGCGGCCGGATCATCCGCATCCAGGGGCTCGGAGCCTTCAAAACCCATTCGCTGCCCCCACTGAGCGTTATTCCCAAGCACGGGGTGGGCATCGAGCGGTAAGTGATAGGCCAGCAAACTCATCTCCGCGGACAACAACGTCGCGAGACGCCGGCGCTTCATACCCACAATCTGTTGATCTTCCCCACGCCAAAAATATCCGTGGTGAACAATCAGAGCATCGGCACCCCACTCCACCGCGGCATCGAGTACTGACTGATTTGCTGTGACAGCCGCAGCCAAACGCGCAACTCTGGGGCGACCCTCAACCTGAAGGCCGTTGGGACAGTAGTCTTTAAAACGAGCAGTGCTGAGCGTCCTGTCACAATGCCTAAGCAACTCTTGAAGTAATACAGACATGCTGTGTCCCGCTATCGTAGGTATGAGGCGGGGGCATCATATACAATCGCATTTCTTTCTGGCTAGAGAGGGCGCATGCGCGCTTTCCTGAAATTTTTTACATGGCCGGCAATCGCCGGACTATTGTGTGCACTGCTCATTCTGCAGCAGTGGATACTGCCCGCGGCGAATCCGAGTCGCGATGCGGTGGTGCGCGATAGCTTTAGGCAAGCCGTAGCCAGCGCCACACCATCGGTTGTTAACATTTACACGCAGAAGCGGGTCGCAGCGGCGAATAGCCGAATGCTCAATAATCCGCTGATGCCGATTCCCCGGGGAGCACCCAGACAAAGGGTTGAACGGTCCCTGGGATCCGGCGTAATCATGCGCGAAGACGGCTACATTTTGACCAACAACCACGTTATCGATGGCGCCGATGCTATTCAGGTTCTTCTCAGCGATGGGCGCTCCGCCGCCGCTCAGGTCGTTGGTCGGGACCGGACCACTGACCTGGCCGCATTAAAAGTGGAGCTGGATGGCCTTAGTGCGGTGACCATCGCCGACTCAGACCTTCTGTCCGTGGGCGACGTGGTGCTCGCAATCGGCAACCCCCTGGGCTTTGGTCACTCCGTGACTCAGGGAATTGTGTCGGGACTGGGGCGTTTCGGACTGAGCCCCGGCACCTACGAGGGGTTTATTCAAACCGACGCCGTGATCCATGCAGGTAACTCCGGGGGCGCACTCGTCGACGTGAACGGCGCTCTGGTGGGAATCAACAGCTGGATTTATGCGTCCAGTGAAGGCAACAGCGGAGGCTCGGTGGGCATCGGTATCTCGCTGGCCATCCCCTCCAGCTTTGCGGAGTTCGTCATGGACGACCTCATCCGCTTCGGGCGAGTTATTCGAGGTTGGCTGGGCGTGCAAGTGGAGCAAATACCCGGCGACGTACTGGGCGACCAGCGTTTACTGGTGCGCGGCGTCGCACCGGACGGTCCGGCGGCGCGCGCCGGGCTTCAAGCCGGGGATATCATTACTCACTTCAATGATGTCGCCATCGAAGATGTACGCTTGGCGATGTACGAAGTCTCCCTCCTGCGGCCCGGCGACAAGTTGATGATGAGCGTGTCACGGGACAGCGCCACCGAGGAGCTCACCGCCATCATCGGTACACAGCCCGATCCGGGGGTTGAGTAAGAAAGACCTGAGCGCGGCTGGCGGTTCACCGACACGACGCGACACAACACGACACAACAGAGAATTACTGCGGAACCCTCATCGCAGCGCTCCTGGCATGAGCGGTGAGCGACTCACCCTCCGCCAATACGCGAGCTATTCGACCCAGGGGCGCAGCGCCTTCAGGACTGCAGTGGATGATGGAACTGCGCTTTTGGAAATCGTACACGCCCAAGGGTGAAAAGAATCGCGCAGAGCCCGAGGTCGGTAATACGTGGTTGGGTCCGGCACAGTAATCCCCCAAGGCTTCACAACTATAGTTGCCCATGAAGATAGCGCCTGCGGCATCAATCAGCGGCAGCAGCCCATCGGGATCCTCAACAGCGAGTTCGAGGTGTTCGGGGGCGAGACTATTACTGACCCCAGCAGCGTCGGCAATGTCACGGGTCTTTATCAGAGCACCACGACGATCCAACGAGGCCTGAATAATCGCAGAGCGTTCCATCTGAGGCAGCAATCGATCCACAGCCGCATCCACCGCTTCAATGTACGCCGCATCCGGACACAGCATAATTGCCTGGGCACTTTCGTCGTGCTCCGCCTGGGAGAACAAATCCATGGCCATCCACTCGGGATCGGCACTTCCGTCGGCGATAATCAGTATTTCCGAAGGCCCGGCAATCATATCGATGCCCACGCGCCCAAACACCTGACGCTTGGCTTCGGCGACGAATCTATTCCCGGGCCCAACGATCTTATCGACCCGCGGTATACCCGTGGACCCGTAGGCCAGAGCAGCCACAGCCTGGGCGCCACCAACACAAAACACGCGGTCCACACCGGCCAGCGCTGCCGCAGCAAGCACCAGAGGATTGCGCTCACCACCCGGTGTCGGCGCGACCATGATTATCTCGGAGACGCCTACCACCCGCGCAGGAATGGCATTCATCAATACAGATGAGGGATAACTGGCCTTACCCCCGGGAACGTAGACACCCACACGCTGCAACGGCGTCACACGTTGGCCGAGACGATTACCCAAGCCATCTTCATAACTCCAGTCATCGACCAACTGCTTGCGATGGAAAGTCTCTATGCGGTTCGCCGCTTCAGTGAGCGCTGAACGCTGCTCCTTTGGAAGATCGTTCAATGCGCGATGCAGGTCATCCTGCGGTATCTCGATATCCGCTAATGCACTGACTTGCAACTGATCGAAGCGACCCGTGAAATCGAGCAGCGCCGCATCACCGCGGCGTACCACCTCCGCAATAATGTCGGCTACGGTCGATGTGACATTGCTGTCTCCGCTCTCCGTCGGCACCTCGAGTGCCGCCAGGGCAGACGCAAAATCAGGCGAGCTACTATCAAGACGGCGCATCACGCTGCGGGCTCCCCATCGGCGACTGCGCGATCTATCGCATCAATCAAGTGGTTGATAGCGCCGTGTCGGGACCTCAGCGAAGCTTTGTTCACAATCAGCCGAGACGTGACCTGTGCTATCTCATCCAAAGGCTCCATACCGTTGGCGCGCAGCGTGTTCCCTGTATCGACAATATCGACAATCATGTCCGCAAGCTGCATAGCCGGGGCCAGCTCCATCGCGCCATACAGCTTAATAAGCTCAACCTGAACACGACGCCGGGCAAAGTAGTCTCTCGCAACGTTGACAAACTTGGTCGCGACGCGCAGCCGTCGCTCGGGCCAGTCAAAGCCCACGGGGGCGGCCGTCATGAGTCGGCAGGGAGCTATACCCAGATCCAGTGGCTCGTAAACGCCCTCACTCCCCTGTTCGAGAAGCGTGTCCTTGCCCACCACCCCAAGATCGGCGGCACCGTGACGCACATACACCGGAACATCTACACCACGCATCACCACTAGCTGCACGTCTTCACGGGTTGTGGGAAACACCAATTTGCGACTCTTACTCATATCCTCGAGGGGCTCAACGCCGGCCTTAGCCAAAAGCGGGAGGGTTTCCTTGAGAATACGTCCCTTGGTCAACGCCAGGGTTAGCTTGCCGGTGTTCATGCAGTTCGCCTAAATAGTGCTACTAGTCCACAAGCCGCCGAATATCGGCACCCAGAGCCTGGAGCTTTTCTTCGATACATTCGTATCCACGGTCGATATGGTAAATGCGGTCGATGAGGGTTTCGCCCGTCGCGACCAGGCCCGCAATCACGAGGCTTGCCGAAGCGCGTAAATCCGTCGCCATCACCGGGGCACCGGCGATCACCGATTGCCCGACAATAATGGCGGTATTGCCCTCAATAGTAATCTTGGCCCCCATGCGATTCATTTCATGGGTCTGAATCAGGCGATTCTCAAACACGGTCTCGGTGACCGTCGCCGTACCCTCTGCGATGGCGTTCATCGCTGTAAACTGGGCTTGCATGTCCGTCGGAAACCCGGGATACGGCGCGGTGCGAATATTCACCGCTTTGGGTCGTCGCCCGTGCATATCCAGAGTAATCCAATCTTCGCCGCAGCTGATATCGGCGCCGGCTTCCTCCAGTTTCTGCAAGACGACTTCAAGATGCTCAGCGCGCGCTTCGCGAAGGTGCAACTTGCCGCCGGTGGCGGCTGCAGCCACCAGATAAGTGCCCGCCTCGATACGATCAGGCATGACGTCAAAATGACAGCCGTGGAGCCGCTCAACCCCGTCGATAACCATACGGTCCGTGCCATGCCCGGTAATCCTGGCACCCATGGCAATCAGACACTTGGCGAGGTCAACGACCTCAGGCTCCCGTGCAGCGTTCTCAAGTACCGTCTGCCCGTCAGCGAGGGTCGCAGCCATCATGAGGTTCTCGGTGCCGCCGACGGTAACCGTTTCCATGACGATGTGCGCGCCACGGAGTCGGCCCTCTACGGAGGCATTGATATAGCCACCTTCTACCTGAATAGTGGCACCCATGGCCTCCAGTCCGCGCAAATGCAGATCCACGGGTCGACTACCAATGGCACAGCCTCCGGGAAAGGACACCCGAGCCTCACCAAAGCGCGCCACCATAGGACCCAATACCAGGATCGATGCGCGCATAGTTTTAACCAGCTCGTAGGGCGCTGAACAGTTACTCAGACTGCTCGCGTCGACCTCTATACTCATTTTCTCATCGATGGTGAGGCCTACACCCATGCATCCGAGCAACTCAATCATCGTGGTGATGTCATGCAGGTGGGGCAGATTACCAATCGTCACCAGTTCATCGGCGAGCAACGTCGCGGCAAGAATGGGCAACGCGGCATTCTTGGCACCGGAGATACGCAGTTCGCCTTCGAGACAGGCACCGCCTTTGATGAGAAGCTTATCCATGCTGAATCCGGCGCTTAGGCGCCCTGCGCCTCCCATTCAGCCGGAGTGAAAGTGCGAATATTAACGGCGTGAATCGCGCCTGATGCGATAGTCTCGTTGATCGTAGCGTAAACAGTCTGCTGCCTGCGCACAGGTCGCAGATCAGCAAACACTTCGCTTATCACAGTAATGTCGTAATTGGCGCCGGAGCCCTCGACGCTGACAGTAGCGCCTTCCAAAGCATCACGCACCATGGCCTCGACGGTTTTGGCATCCACAGCCGAACTCCTGTCCCCGACAAAGCGGGTAAAAATAAAAAGGTTGGGGATTGTAGGGGAAAGCGCGAGAAAAATCGCCGAAAAAACCGCGACGAATCACCAAAGGCGCAGTGTGCCTCCAGACAGCCCTAGTCAGCGGCCGACTCCACGGTCCAATTCTCGATCACCTTATCGAGATCACCATCGTAGCGTCGGGCGGCCGATTCAAACTGGCTGCGGTAAATCTGTCCCAGGTTAACGTTCTCCACCACCAGATTGCGCATGCGCCATGTGCCCGACTTATCTTTCGCCATCTGATACACCACCACGTAGGGCTGAGCCTCATCGCTATAGATGAGCTGTCGCAAAGTAGCCCGGTTATCAGAAGTAGCGTCATCCGCGCTGTCGTCCAACTCCACTCGCGACCCACCAAAAGCCAGCAGGCCTTTGCTGTAAGTCCTCACCAAACCTTCCCGCATGGTTTCGGTGAAGCGTTCTAACTGGTCTTTCAGCTGCTCGCGCCCCGCCTCGTCCAGCCCCCGATAACGCTTGCCGGTGGCGTACTCACCCATAACCCCTCGAGCAAAGCCGCGAAAGTCTACGATGGGATCAAGCACCTTATGAACCTCACCGTAGTAACGCTCGGGATCCTCATCAACGTAGTCGCGGGCTTCTTCGATCACCACAAGCACCTTATCGGTCGTCTCCCGCAAGGTTTCGCGAGCGCTCTTTTCAGTCGCGTCAGCACCCTCCTGAGCCGCGGCGCCTGGCGCCATGGAGCCTAAATAAAGTCCCGTCAACAGCAGCATCGCCGTCGTGATTGGATGTGCCCGTTCCCTGCGCAAAATCATGTGTGCTTCCTTAAGCTTGCTGGCCTGTTTCGTGTGAGCGGTTATACTCGCCCCCCCACAACTTGGACCGAGCTAAATCTGGGCGAAAAGTGTACACGCTTTCCCCTATGACTCGTATGACAGCATCGACACCATTGAGGTTCAATTTACTACGCTCACGGCCACCGTTCGCTACCGATACGCCGGGCCAACGGCCATGCGTACGATGAGCGATTATCCCTCGTGCTAGTCCCCCTCCTGACTATTCTCATCGCCTTTGCGGTGCTCATGTGGAGCGCTGACCTTTTTGTCGCCGGCGCTGCATCTATCGCGGGCAATCTCGGCATGTCGCCGGTGATCATTGGCTTGACCATCGTATCCCTGGGCACCTCCGCACCGGAAATTTTGGTTTCCGTAACCGCTGCACTTGCGGGTTCCGGAGGACTCGCTATCGGGAACGCCGTGGGATCAAACATCGCGAACGTGGGTCTGGTATTGGGGATCACCATTTTGGTTGCACCGATTCAGGTGCATCCGGGCTGTATGCGCTCTGAGCTGCCCACGCTGCTGGTAGTTACTGCGGGCACAGGGCTCCTGCTGCTTGATGTAGAGCTTGAGAGAACTGATGCCATCTTAATGATCACGGCCCTGGTGTTTATTCTGGCGCAGATGATCCGCACTCAGGCCCGAGACCCCGAAGTTTCAGAAGAGGCGGAAGATGAGCAGCTACCTCAGCTCAGTGCGGCGCGCGCCTGGGGCGCTTTTGCTGTGGGTCTGGCACTGCTCATCGGCAGCTCCAAACTGCTGGTTTGGGGTGCAAGTGCCATAGCCATGCAGTTCGGCGTCCCCGAGTTGGTCATTGGGCTGACTATTGTTGCCGTAGGCACCAGCCTCCCCGAGCTGGCGGCCACCCTTGCGAGCGCCCTCCGCGGGCATGCCGAAATCGCCATTGGCAACATCGTAGGCTCCAATCTGTTCAACTTGCTCGCGGTAATGGCGATGCCCGGGTTGCTGGCGCCGGAACAGCTGCCCGAAAACTTTCTGCTGCGCGATTACGGAGCTATGTGTATCGCGACGGTACTCATGGCGGCAGCGGCTTACCATGGGCTCCGCCATAGTCGGGCAGAACCGGGGCACTCCTATCTGGGTCGGGGAGTCGGCACGCTGTTATGCCTAGGTTATGCGCTGTACTATTACGGGCTTTACTCGACTCTGTAGGCCGCAATGATTGAAGCAGCACGCTACCTGCTCTCAGCGCAGCGCACCATCCGCATGGAAGCGGAGGCCGTTGCATCCCTCGAAGAACGCATCGGAGATGACTTTAAAAACGCCTGCGAGCTGATTCTCAAAGTGCCGGGGAGAACCGTTGTCACGGGCATGGGCAAGTCAGGCCATGTGGGTGGCAAAATTGCCGCCACGCTGGCCAGCACCGGAACACCCGCTTTCTTTGTGCACCCCGGAGAGGCCAGCCATGGCGATATGGGGATGATCACCGCCGACGACTGCGTCATTGCGCTGTCAAACAGCGGAACAACACCCGAAGTACTGATGCTCGTACCTCTGCTGAAACGTCTGGGTATCCCGCTGATCAGCATGACCGGTGCACCGGAATCTCCATTGGCTCTGGCGTCAAACGCACACATCAACACCGGCGTCGATGTTGAAGCCTGCCCTCTGGACCTTGCACCGACATCCAGTACCACCAGCACCTTGGTGATGGGCGATGCCCTCGCTATCGCATTGCTTGAGGCCCGTGGCTTCACCGCAGAAGACTTTGCTTTTTCCCACCCCGGCGGAGCGTTGGGTCGTAAACTATTGTTGAAAATCGATGATGTCATGCGCCAGGGCGACGCTATCCCCCGCGTGACCGAGGACACGCCTCTGGCAGACGCGCTGCTGGAGATCAGTGCAAAGGGGCTGGGAATGACCACGGTCACAGCAGCCGATGGTGCCTTGTTGGGCGTGTTTACCGATGGCGACCTTCGCCGCGCTCTCGATGAGCAGGTTGATATCAAGGCCACGGCGATCGGAGAACTCATGACGCGATCCCCCGCGGTGGCGCATGCGGGCATCCTTGCCGCAGAGGCTTTGCGTATTATGGAGGAGCGCCACATTAGCGCTCTTGTGGTGCTTGATGAACAAGAGCAGACGGTTGGTGTAGTCAATCTCCTCGCCCTGCTGGAGGCGGGCATCGCATGAATCCGGACACCGCTAGAGACATCAAACTGCTGGCCCTGGATGTGGATGGCGTCCTGACTGACGGGCGGATTACCTATGGCAACGATGGCGAGGAATTAAAGTCCTTCAACATCAAAGATGGCCTGGGCATCAAACTTATACAAGGCGCGGGTGTCGAAGTAGCTATCATCACCGGCCGGCGGTCAAACATCGTTGATCGCCGAGCAAGAGAGCTGGGAATAGAAACCATTATCCAGGGGCGTGAGGACAAGTTGAGTGCATTGCAGGAACTGTGCGAACTCCGGAAACTCTCACTGAAAGAGTGCGCTTACATGGGTGATGATTTACCGGACCTCGCCGCGGTACGAGCTGCGGGTATCGGTATGACCGTCGCCGACGCCAGCTCCCCGCTGCTTGCAGCTGCCGACTGGCGATCCAGCCGGCATGGTGGAGACGGCGCAGTTCGTGAAGCCTGCGAAACTCTGCTCCACAGCCGTGGCCAACTCGATGCGCTGGAAGCCACATTCAAGTGAGCCAAAACGACACCGGGAAAAAGAGTCGCCGCGGAGTTAGAAAACGTCTTTCGATCCCTCTACTGTTGTCTGCACTTTTACTCGTGTATTCCATGCTGGACTCCACACCGAGACTCATTGTGCAGAGCACTACCCCCGCAGTAAGCGGCCGCATAGCTGACAGTTATGCAAGAAGCGTGTCGGTGAATGAGTTCGACGAAAGCGGTGTTATGCGCGGCAGTATGAGTGCAGACACCTTGAGACGGTTCTCCGGCGAGGGCATAGTTGAGCTCGACGAACCCGAGCGTCACAACTACACGGACGACGGCGTCTGGTTTGCGAGCGCGCGCACTGGACTCCTTCGAGAGAAGACGGATGTACTGCTGCTAAGTGAAGAAGTGAGACTGCAATACGACACCGAGAATGTGCAATTCTTCACCGAGAGCATGATTATCAACATCCCCAAGCAGGCGGCCCGCAGCACGTCCAGCGTTCGTATCTGGCAGGCTGACAATGAAACAGTCGCCGATCAAATTTATGTCAATCTCAGCCGCCAGATTGCAACGCTTAGCGGGGATGTTAGGACGGTCTATGTCCCGCAGAACTAGATTAGGTCACGCATGCCTTAGGGGGCTTGGTCTATGCGGCGTCGTAGCAGCGCTTTTCGCGACCCACTTTGCCTCAGCACTCCCGGACGATCGCTTACAGTCCATAGAAATTACTGCGGCCAAGGCCGTGCGCGATGAGCGCGCGGGTTTCACCGTTTATACGGGCGACGTCATCATGCAGCAGGGCAGCCTGCACATAGAGGCTGACAAAATCACGATTTTTCACGATCTGGAGGCCGCTGATCGGATCATTGCTGTGGGCGAACCGGCGACTCTGCGACAGCAACCCGAGATCGATAAAGGTTTTGTCACCGCCAGCGCAGGTCGCATTGTTTACCAGAAGTCTCGGGAGTGGGTACAACTGCGGGAATCTGCGGTGATCGAGCAAGATGGGGCCGTTGTGAGCGGAGAGTCCATCGACTATTTCATGGCAGAACAGCGGGTCCGCGCTGACGCCGCCGCGGAAGACGCGGGCGGCCGTGTGCAAGTCATTATTCCGGCGGCAGTCATAGAGGCCGAGACCAACGATGACGCTGAGGAAGAGGCATCCACCAAAGCCAACGCCCCCACCCTGCCCGGCAACCCGCCGGCAACAGACAGTCAGAGAGGCGTCGATGGCGACCCTGACCGCACGTAGTCTCGCTAAAGCTTACCGTGGCAGATCCGTCGTACGAGACGTTAGTCTCGAGGTAGAAAGTGCACAGGTGGTAGGCCTTCTTGGTCCCAACGGTGCGGGGAAAACCACCTGCTTTTACATGATCGTCGGGATCGTCGCCTCCGATGCTGGAGACATACTCATCGATAGCCAGAGTATCACCGCGCTGCCCATGCACGAGCGTGCCCGACGAGGAATCGGCTATCTGCCGCAGGAAGCGTCGATTTTTCGACGTATGACCGTCGGAGATAACCTGTTGGCCATTCTTGAAACCCGCAAAGATCTAAGCCGCACTCAGCGCCATCAACGCAGGGATGAACTCCTCGAGGAGTTCAACGTTGGGCATCTGAAAGAAAGCCTGGGACAGGCCCTTTCGGGCGGTGAGCGACGGCGGGTGGAAATTGCTCGCGCTCTGGCCATGGAGCCAAAGTTCATTTTGCTCGACGAGCCCTTTGCCGGTGTTGACCCCATATCCGTGGGTGATATCAAGAATATTATTCGACACCTGCAAACCCGAGGCATCGGCGTCCTCATCACAGATCACAACGTGCGAGAAACGCTGGATATCTGTGAAACGGCGTATATCGTAGGCGAAGGTCATATCATCGCCCAGGGCAGTCCGGAGGAAGTATTGGACAATGCCAAGGTTCGCAAGACCTATCTTGGAGAAAACTTCCGCCTGTAAGCAACGTCTTGCTCTTGGGCATTCTCTTGGGGACGCTCCTGCCAACGCCCCTACTCGCGGCGCCCTTTCCCATCATCCCTCTGACTAACACAATGCAATAAGCGCGCCAAGGCGTTGCGTGACCCCAATCACCCGCCTACACTGAGGGTGTGGGGCGACATTGTATTGCTCCGCGACTTGGGGAGACGCGCCCGCCCGACAAAGGCGATAGCGCGTTAAAACAGCGCAGGAATTTAGCGGCATAAGATCGCGAGTGCGCAGCGCAACAGCTTGGAATAACCGCGCGATGAAGCAGGGATTACACCTCAAGCTTGGGCAACAGCTGACGATGACGCCGCAGCTGCAACAGGCTATACGCCTTTTGCAGCTCAGCACGCTGGATCTGCAGCAGGAAATTGAGCAGGCGCTGCAAGAAAACCCCATGCTCGAGGTCGAAGAAGACCAGGGCGGCACGCCAGATCAGCCCAATGACGACGATGCAGGCAATCAGGAAGGTCCGCTGGACAACCCCGAGCGCAGCGCCAACGTTGACGAGGCCTCGGCCGACGGCGACTTTGAACCAGCAATGCCTGAAGACCTCCCGGTAGATACCCAATGGGAAGATATTTTACCGTCCAGTGCTCCACCCCCATCAGACGGGGGTGGCGGCGAAGACTTTGACTTTGATAGCCGCAATCGCAGCAGTGAAAGCCTGCAGGATCATTTGCGCTGGCAGCTGAACCTGACGCGCATGTCGGATAGTGACCGCATCGTCGCCCTGGCTATCATCGATGCCACCGACGCCAACGGGCGCTTAAACAGCAGTCTTGAAGAAATGCTCGAGCTGTTTCCACCCGAGCTGGAAATAGAGAGCGAGGAGATCACTGCGGTATTGCACGCCCTCCAGCAGTTTGAGCCCGTAGGCGTGTTCGCCAGAGATTTGCAGGAGTGCCTGCAACTTCAGCTCAAGCAGTTGGACCGCGACACTCCCTGGCTTGATCAGGCAAGAATTCTGATTAACCGCCACATCAATCAACTCAGCAGCGGTGACTACGCGCAGATCATGCGCCGCATGAAGCTGTCCGAGGATGATCTTCGCGGCGCTCTCAAACTGGTTCAGTCCCTTGATCCACTGCCCGGAAAACAATTTGGCGACGACGATACCGAATACATCGTGCCCGACGTTTTTGTAAGCCGCAAAGAGGGACGCTGGGTGGTGGAACTAAATCCCGATACATCACCGCGCCTGCGCATCAATGACCATTACGCGGGAATGATCAAACGCGCGGACAATAGCGCCGATAACAGTTACCTGCGGGACAACCTCCAGGAAGCCAAGTGGTTCCTAAAAAGTCTCCAGAGTCGCAACGAAACCATGTTGAAGGTGTCTACAGAGATAGTCAGGCGCCAGCGCAACTTCCTCGAATACGGAGAGGAGGCGATGAAACCGCTGGTGCTCCATGACATTGCGGAGGCCGTTGAAATGCATGAATCGACCATTTCTCGTGTCACAACACGAAAATATATGCACACGCCCCGGGGAATATTCGAGCTGAAGTACTTTTTCTCGAGCCATGTAGCCACCACCAGCGGAGGCGCCTGCTCATCCACGGCTATTCGCGCCTTGATCAGGAAACTTGTTGCCGCCGAGAATCCCCGCAAACCCCTGTCCGACAGCAAACTGGCGGATCTCTTGGAAGATCAGGGTATTCAGGTGGCCCGACGAACAATTGCGAAGTATCGGGATAGCCTCACCATCCCGCCGTCTAACGAGCGCAAGCGGCTGGTTTAAACAAGCCAGCTATCTAAGCTCTTAGACACCAGAACCGATTGACAAGGACGTAGCTAACACTAAAAACAAGGAGAAGCGCATGCAAATTGTAATCAGCGGACACCACGTCGAAGTCACCGACGCCCTGCGGGAGTATGTAGAGGCAAAGTTCGAGCGTTTACAGCGACACTACAGTCAAATTAGCAAGTCTGAGGTGACCCTCATCGTAGAAAAAATGGTACAGAAGGCAGAAGCCACCGTGCATATCGCCGGAAAAGACCTTTTTGCCGCGGCTGACTCCGAGGATATGTATGCAGCTATCGACGCCCTGGTGGACAAGCTTGATCGTCAGTTGATCAAGCACAAGGAAAAACACCGAGCCCATTGAGTCACTGAAGTCGGTAATGCAAGCGATAGGAAACATGAGTCAGGAAACAACCCACGCCGCCAACAGCGTCAGCGCTTTGCTGACGCCCGCGCGTTGTCTTTGCCAGGTACCCGGGGGCGGAAAAAAACGTCTCTTTGAGTTAGTTGCCGATGTTCTTGGCAGCGATAGAGACGAATTTCATCCGGACGAGCTGGTGTCGGGCATGCTCGCGCGGGAAAAGCTTGGCAGTACCGCTCTGGGGAACGGCATAGCGATACCCCATTGTCGTCTCAAGGACTGCGAGTCTCCCTGCGGCGTGCTGCTTACTCTATCCAGCAGTGCAGACTTCGATGCGCCAGATGATGAGGATGTGGATTTGCTGTTTGCACTGGTAGTCCCCAGTGAAGCCACCCAGGAGCATCTGAACCTGCTGGCGGATCTTGCTCGACTCTTTTCGCAACCGGCGTTTTGTGAAGCCCTGAGAAACTGCAGGAGCAACGAAGCCTTGTTCGATGTCACCACCAACTGGACCGCGGGCACACCTTAGTGGACCTGATTATCATCAGTGGCCGCTCCGGTTCCGGCAAGAGCACCGCCCTTCATCAGCTTGAGGATGAGGGCTACTACGCTATTGATAATCTTCCCGCATCCCTGCTCCCCGCATTAGTCCGTGATACGGGCCCGGGCCTGCCCGAACACTTCCGTGGCATAGCCGTATGCATCGACGCGCGTAATGCTTTTCGTGATCTGCAGGACTTCAGCGCAACCCTACAGTCACTTCCCGCGGAGGTACAACACCGAATCCTGTACCTGGACGCTGATGAAGCCACGCTGATTAAACGGTTCAGCGAGACTCGCCGGCGCCACCCACTAACCAGTGAGAGCCTGCCTCTGGCCGAAGCGATTCGTTACGAAAGTGAACTTTTGGAGCCTTTAGCGGCTCAGGCGACGGTGACTCTGGACACCCGCACCATGACCATCTACGAGTTGCGCGACGCTATCCGCCAGAGACTCGTAGGCTCAGAAGCTGAAGACATGGCTATTCTCTTTCAGTCCTTTGGCTTTAAGCGCGGCGTACCCGGCGATGCTGACCTTATCTTTGACCTACGCCTGCTGCCAAATCCTCACTGGTCTCCGGAGCTGCGACTGAAAACCGGTGTCGATCAGGAAGTCATTGAGTACCTCGAAGACCATGAGATTACTCAACAACTTTTTGATGATATCGCCGGCTTTATCGAGCGCTGGGTGCCCGCCTATCAGAAGAGCAGTCGAAGCTACCTTACCGTTGCACTGGGGTGCACCGGCGGACAACACCGCTCCGTGTACATGGCCTATCGCCTCTACACGCATTTTCAAGGCCAGCTCACCCAGCTTCAGCTCCGCCACCGAGAGCTTCAGTAGGTGGCGATGTGATCGAAAGCGAACTCAACATCATCAACAAACTTGGTTTGCATGCCCGTGCCGCATCCAAGTTTGTAAGCTGTGCGAGTCGCTTTGGCAGCAAGATTGAAGTCGGCAAAGACGATCAGTGGGTTGATGGCAAAAGCATTATGTCGGTGATGATGCTCGCTGCAGGTCAGGGGAGCACCTTGATGCTCAGGGCCGAGGGGAACGATGAAAAGGAGGCCAGCGAAGCCATTCACGAGCTCGTCAATGACTACTTTGGCGAAGGCGAATGAATACGCTTCAAGAAGACCAAGAACGCTCAAGGGATAGCGTTTCCCGAGCTCTTGAGAGCGGCACTCTGGTCGATGTACGCCGCCTTATCCGGGTCATGGAGCCCGGTGAAGTCGCGCATATTCTCGAGTCATCCCCACCCCGTTTTCGACATGTGCTCTGGCAGCTTCTGGAGGGGTCGCAGGAGGCCGAGGTACTTAACGAGCTTGGCGAAGAGCTCATGCTCGATTTTCTTCAGACCATGGGTCCAGACCAGGTTGCGCAGATTACCGAAGAGCTGGACGACGATGACGTCGCAGATATTCTTCAGCAGCTACCTGAAGCTTTCACCCAGCAAGTTCTGGACGAGATGGACGAGCAGGACAGATCGCGTCTTGAACAGGTAATGGTCCACGATGAGGACACCGCGGGTGGCCTCATGAACACGGACACCATCACGATCCGAGCGGATGTCACCCTGGACGTGGTACTGCGTTTCCTTCGGCGACACGAAGAAATACCCGAGATGACTGATACCTTGATTGTCGTTAGTCGCGACGATCGCTTCGTGGGTCTGCTCCCTATCCGAACGCTTCTTGTTTCAGACCCGAGCTGCTCCGTGCGCGAACTGATGCTCACAAGGCGCAAGCCCATTCACACTGACATGCCGGACAATGAGGTCGCGCGACTGTTTGAGCGCAATGACTGGGTATCCGCACCGGTTGTCGATGGCGAAGGCTATGTGGTGGGTCGAATCACCATTGACGATGTTGTAGATGTTATCCGCGAGGATGGTGATCACTCGCTGATGTCCATGGCCGGACTGGACGAGGACGACGACACCTTTGCGCCCGCTGTGAAAACGGCCCGTCGCCGCGCTGTGTGGCTGGGCATCAACCTGTTGACCGCCTTTATCGCCGCTTCAGTGATCAATCTCTTTCAGGGCACTATTGAACAGGTGGTCGCCCTCGCCGTACTCATGCCCATTGTCGCATCCATGGGCGGCATTGCCGGCACGCAAACGCTGACAGTGCTTGTGCGTGCCCTGGCCGTAGGGCAAATCAATCGCAGCAACGCACGTTGGCTCATCAGCCGTGAACTCGCCTCATCGGCGCTCAATGGGGTTTTATGGGCGCTCGTCGTTGCTGTGGCTGCGTCACTCTGGTTTAACGACACAACCTTAGGCTTGGCCATTGCCCTGGCCATCATCATTAACCTTGTGACTGCCGGCGTTACGGGAGCTGTGTTACCTCTAACGCTGCAACGCATGAAAATCGACCCAGCACTCGCGGGAGGGGTTGTACTCACCACCGTGACGGATGTGGTGGGCTTCATGTCCTTCCTTGGCCTGGCCACGGTGTTCTATGCCTAAACCTCAGCGCGGAAAAAAGAAGCCCACTGAGGATCTCGACCTGGACCCCGAACTGGAGTTTGAAGAAGGTCCCAGCAAGTCCGCGCGCAAGCGGGAAATGACTGCCAGGCAGGCGCTCGGCGAAGCACTCTGCGCGCTCAGTCCAAAGGAACTAGCGAAGATCCCCATTGACGATGAGGATCTCCTCGCGGCCATTGCAGAAAGTACTCGCATCAAGCACCACAGCGCCCTGCGTCGACACCGGCAGTACATCGGCAAACTTATGCGTCGTATAGATCCCGAGCCGCTGCAAAAGGCGCTGGATGCGCTGTACCAATCTCGCAAGGACGAGACTCGCGCTTTTCAGGACATTGAGTCGCTCCGGGACAGCTTGATTCGCGATGGTGATGCTGCCCTGGGAGTCCTCATCAGCAAGTTCCCGGATGCGGACCGACAGCAGCTGCGGCAGTTGATTCGCGACGCCCAAAGAGAAGCCTCTGCGGACAAGCCTCCGGCAGCTAGCCGGCGTCTGTTTCGCTATCTTCGGGATCTTCACTCGTCGGCGTAAGCTTGTCGTCAAAGAGACGGCTGAACTTGACCTCGGGTGTTTCCATAGGACCGGACACCTGGTAGACCGCCGAGGACATACGGTTCACCTGCTTTTCAAACACTTTACTGACAACAAACACGCCCGCGGCCACTGCGGGGCCTGCTGCAAGGGCCGCAACCCACGGCAAATTATTGGCAACCGGCAGAGTAACGAGCAGTTCTCCACTAATACTTCCAAGATTCAAATCGCTTATACCGGTAAAAGCGAAGGCGCTGGCCGCGCCATCAATTTGCAGATCCGCCACCTCCAACAGCCCTCCTTGTAAATACAGTTCCGTGCTCGCCGTCACAAAGGGGATCCCCGTCTCAAACATGTGACTAAGGCTGAGCCCTCTGAGTATTTCGGCGAAGTTGAGAAAGCTAATCATTGATAGGGCACCCGGACCGGACTCGAGAAGACGGCCATTGCGGACCGACAACCGAGCCGAACCTTCGGCATTCACAACGTCATATGCTGTGGGTGGACCCGGCCAACGCAGCCGCAAAGACATTTCTCCCGCTTCGCTCTCAAGCGTAGGGGCAAACCCCGCCGCGGCCATCACTGCCCCCAGATCGCTATAAGCCGCATCGATCTCCAGCGCTGTCACCTCGCTGTCGCCCTCCTCGTACCACCGGAGCATGCCCGGCTCCGGGACATCGAGCTGCAAACCCCAGAGCTCACCCTCTATACCCGTGGCGTATAGCGCCCCATCAGCTTGACTGGTATCCAGATTGAAACCCACGCCGCCCAGTACTCTTTCTCCGTTTCGCAACTCCAGAACGTCGACCCGCATGCTTGGTGTAGTCGTCCGCAGCTGTTCCAGAGTCACCGGCTCTCCTTCGCCAAAGCGCGATAGGTCAAGGCGTTCCAGGAGCAAAAACAACTCCCCTTCTTGCCGCGTGAGGCTGCCCTGAATCGAGTTAGACTCAATGGCTCCCTGCCATAAGTTTTCCGCGCCCCAGAGATCAACCCGCGCTCGCCCAAAACCGCGCGAGGCAAGACTGAGCTCACCGATATCCAAAGAATCAATCTGGTAGGTCAGTAGTTCTTCGGAATCCGCGAATGCTCCTTCGGGTAAGGGAGCCTCCACTGTCACAACATCGGCGTCAGGCGCCCCGCTGCCTGCGTTCTGCGACTCGCTTTTGGCGTCACTGTAACGTCGATAAAAATCGCTCCACTCTGTAACGTCCAGAGACGACACCGTCCCGGTCAGGCAGAGTCGCTGTTCACAAGCCCGCAAATCCGCTTCACTGCCCCCGACACTCGCAGCGAGCGTAGCAAAAGTGCTATCCGCAAGGGCTAACTGCATGTTCAGACGCTCGCCCACATCCAAAGTCATGGTGGGGTCCGGCTTGAGAGGTATAGCAAGGGTCAAGGGGAGTGGCTGATCCGGGCTCTTGCCAAAGGGGCGTGGTGCATCGAAGGTCACCCCCAATAATTCAGAGCTGAGATTAAAGCGTGGGTTGCCCTTCTCGCTCAGTAACAGCTCGCCCGAAAAATCTGTCTTTCCCGTTGCAAAACCCAGCAAGGGCTGTGACAACCAGGGTGCAATAGCCCCGGCATCAAGCTCGCCGGCGAGAGATAAGTCCATACCACTTTCGCTGTCTGCGCGCGCTGTGAGGATCATGGTGCCGCCTAGCGCTTCTCCCTGAAGTTCGCTACCCATGAAGCCTTGCTGCGTTCGGTAGCGGAACTGGCCCCCAACTTGATCCACTGTGAGCCGCAGCTGATCTATCGTCGCGGACGCGTTGTCCAGTAGTAGAGAAACGTCCACATCGGGGACTTTCGATTCCTTCCCGATGGGTAAAGTCAGCGCCAAGTCTCCCTCTATAGAACCGCTGAACTCCCAATCTGCGAACACCTCATTGGTGATGTCGCGCAGCGGCGAGTCGCGCAGCAACAAGGCCGCGGCACTGGCGGGGCCCCTAAGGTGACCAGCGACATCCAGCAGAGCACCTGGTGCCTCGGGCAGCACCCTGATCATCAGCTCGGTGAGCTCTGCGCCAGAACTGCGTGCGGTAGGCGCGCGGCCCCAGGTTCGACCATCATCCACCCATATCGTTGCGGTAACGTCGGTGAGTGTCGGCCAGGCAGGGTCGTAGGTGAGCGTCGCGTCACTGGTATCCAAAAACAGCTGCACCGTCTTGTGCGGTAAGTTGCGTTGACGGGTGCTGCCACGCCAGATAAAACCGGCTCGCTCAACCTTGCCGGCAACGATACTTCGATCCAGCCAGCCCAAAAGCGGTCCGGGTAAGGTAAACGGTAGATATTTGCCCCGTTCCTGTACCTGAGAGTCCTTAAGCCCAATGAGGAGCTCCAGCTCAACACCGGTTACCCGCTCACTAAAGGGAATGTCTACGGCGAACAAGCCGCTCGCGCTGCCTTCATCACCAACCAGCCGCATCAGGCCGCTGTCTATACGAAGCCAATCGCTGCCCCAATCAAGATAAATATCGCCCAGGGCATCCGCATACTCCAGCGGCTCCTGATACACCGACGGGAAATGCATACTAAAGTCCTGGGCATCCAGCTTCAGCTGACCGAAGCCCGGGGACAGTTCGAGATAACCCGTGACACCGGTCAAGGCCGGCGTATTGCGCCAGCTCTTAACACTCAAATCCTCCACCGCGCTGCGGAGCTGCCAGCTGTTTGCCGGGTCAGAGATGTCGTCCAAACGCAGCTCCAACACGCTCAATCTTCCCGTCGGTGCCAAAGTAGGCAGCACGTCGCGAAAACCCTGAGGAAGCCCCGGCGCGGCCGATAAAAGTGTCGGAAGCGCAGCCAGCCCCAAATCACTCGCGCGAATGCGCAAGGCTTGTCCCCACCAATCAAACTGAGCGCGATTCAGGTTCAGCGCCTGTCCCTCACGCTCAATACGAAAATCCTCGGTGAGCAGGCTCCAGTGTCTGGCACGCTGCTCCAGGGCTGCTTCGAAAGAAAGCGCATCAAGGGGCAGCGACCAGGCGTTATCGAGCTCGTCCAGGCGTAAAGCAGTGCCGTCCCATCGCATCGTCGCAGTGGAGTCACCGCCGGCGCGCGTTAACCAAAACTGTGCGCTGGCCGACCCCGCCAGGCGAAACGGCAGATCCAGACTGCTCCAAAGATTGCTCAATGCAGCAAGATCGCTGCTCTTGGCATCCACAAAAATATCGCCAGTCCAGGAAAGTGGCCGCAAGGGATTACCAACGCCCTCGGCATTAACCGCCAATACGATACTGTCACCCTCGACCGTGCCATGGAGACGCCGGTCGTTGCCATCACGCTCCAACAGGAGATCAACCGCCAAACCGATACTCCCATTGGGTGTATCGAGACGCAGGGCATTCTCTGAAAGCGCTACCCGTTCAACATTGGGTAGAAAGCCCTCAAGCCACTCTTTGAGCGCACCACCGCCCCCAGCGGAAAAACCCACTATTTCGATGACGCCGTCTTCGCTCAAACGCGCATCCAGCGCGAGACCCGCCACCTCCATCCGGGATAACTGCAGACTCCCCGCTCGCAGACTCCCGGGCACATCAATACGAAAAGACCCTCGCCCAATTGCGATAGGCGGCGACTGCGCATCGCTTTGCGTGATTCGCAGCTCCGTAAAAGCCAGTTCGGGGCTAAACGCTTCCCAGCTACCACTTAAACTGGCAACGGAAACAGTAAAGGGGAGTTGGCGGTTGATCTGCTCAAGCACGGGATCGCGAAGCACCGGCATCTGTTGCATCAGGAAACGACCCGCCGCCACATACATCGCCAACAACACGACAATGACCACCAACAACCGCCATGCCCAGGGCGCCAGAGCATGGAAGCCTCGTAGCGATAGGCTCTCCTCTGCATGGTGCGGGCTCTGGGTCGTTTGGCGATCGCTCATAGCTGTCGCACCCAGAAAATGTGGGGGCTAGAGCAATACAATATCGAATTGCTCCTGTGTGTAATCAGGCTCTGCGCGAAAGCTGATACTGCGTCCAATAAACGACTCAAGATCTCCCACATGCGCGGACTCTTCTTCCTGCAGTCGCTCTACCACGGTGTAAGCAGCCAGCACTATGAGACCTCCCGTTTCGTAGGCTCTCGCGTCACGCATAATTTCCCGCAGTATTTCATAGCATACGGTCTCGGCGGACTTGAGAACGCCCCTGCCCTCACAACTTGGACAGTCTTCGCATAGCGTGCGTTCCAGGCTCTCGCGAGTCCTTTTACGCGTCATCTCGATGAGGCCTAACTCGGAAACCCCCGTGATCTTGTTCCTGGCCAGATCTCTCGCCATGGCTTTTTCCAAAGCCCGATGTACTTGCCGACGATGCTCTGCGTCCTGCATGTCAATAAAATCAACGATCACGATACCGCCAAGATTGCGCAACCTCAGCTGTCTTGCGAGAACCGTCGCCGCTTCGAGATTTGTCTTGAAGAGGGTTTCTTCCTGATTACGCCGCCCCACAAACGATCCGGTGTTCACATCAATCGTTGTCATCGCCTCGGTCTGATCGATCACAAGGTGCCCGCCGCTTTTAAGAGGCACACGGCGCGCCAGGGCACGCTGCAAATCCTCTTCTACGCTGTGCAGATCAAAAATGGGGCGTTCGCCCTCATAGAGTTCTACCAGATCGGCGACCTCGGGCATGTACTTCAGGCAGAACTCATTGAGCACCGTATAGTTCTCATGGCTGTCCACCAGAATGCGCTGCACGTCCGGACGCGCCAAATCACGCACCGCCCGCAGCTGCAGCGGTAAATCCTCGTAAAGAAGTTCCGGCCCCTGCGCTTCTGCCGCACGGCGAGACACCACCGTCCATAAACGTTTCAGAAATCTAAGGTCTGCACGAATTTCGCTATCGCCCACCCCTTCCGCTGCAGTGCGCAGGATAAAACCGCCACCACCCTCCATAGACTCACAATCCAGGGCCGCTGCGAGTATCTCCTGCAGACGCGCGCGCTCATCGCTATCGTCGATGCGCTGCGACACTCCTACATGATCGCTTTGAGGCATGTAAACCAGATAGCGCGTAGACACCGAAAGCTGGCTGGTAAGACGGGCGCCTTTCTTGCTGATGGGGTCTTTCACCACTTGTACAGTTACAAGCTGTCCTTCCTGCAGGTGATCCGCGATGCGCTCTTCGGTCGCAGCCCCGGCGCCCAGCACATCGCTAAGATGTATAAATCCGCTACGCTCAAAGCCAAAGTCCACGAAGGCAGCCTGCATCCCCGGCATTACACGAACTACCCGACCGGCGTAGATGTTACCCACGATGCCGCGGCTGGACTGCCGCTCTATGTATATATCCTGAGCAACGCCGTTCTCCACCACCGCGACGCGCGCCTCCATGGGCGTGACGTTCACGAGAATTTCTTCGTTCACGGGGCGCGACTCCGCAACACCGGTTCAAGTCCGAATCTCAGAAGCAACTCGCGAGTTTCTACTAGGGGTAGACCAATCACATTACTGACACTGCCATCGATACGCCGCACGAAACTTCCCGCCAAACCCTGGATCGCATAGGCACCCGCTTTATCCCAGGGCTCATCCGTAGCCAGGTACTGGTCAATCAATCTCGCTGTTAAGCTCGTAAACTCCACAGCCGTTTGTATCAATACTGTTTCGCTACGCGACCCCAGACAGGCGCAGACCGCTGTAAAAACGTCGTGGGTCCTGCCGCTCAGTGCTTCGAGCATCAATCTGGCGTCAGTCGCATCCCTGGGCTTACCCAGACTACGGTCATCGAGCACCACGGTCGTATCTGCAGTCAGCAATATACTTTTCGCATCGCCAGCCAGGGCCGCGGCTTTTTGCTGCGCCATACGCTGAACATAGCCCCGCGGCGCTTCCCCCGGAGAGGGCGTTTCATCAATGTCAGCTGATCTAACGATGAAGCTCACGCCTAGTTGCGCAAGCAGATCGGCCCGACGCGGGCTTGCCGAACCCAAAACCACGGATCGCGAAGACGAGTCCATCAATGAACCTTATAGCTTCGTCGGAGCTCACGAAGCACGGGCATCATCAGCGGCCAGAGCAGCGCTGAACTCAGGGCTGGGTAAAGAAACGCAAAACCCGGCGCTCCCGCACCCTGCAAACCTTGCAACCATTGCAACCATTGCGTGATTAACTGATGTAATCCCGCGAGTAAAAATACCACCGAGGCCTGCTGCACCAGAGAGAACACCCGTAAACGTTGATACATCAAGCGCGCAAGCGTTACGACCACCGCAAGGGAAAGCATGTTTTGCCCGATGACGGCGCCTTCCATGACATCTACCAGTAGGCCGACGGCCAACGCCGTAATCAGGCCCACGCGATGAGGAAGGGCGATGGTCCAGTACAGTAAGACCAGCAAAATCCACTCGGGGCGCCACCATACGACAGCGCGGGTGAGAGGAACAACAGCGAAGATCGCTGCAAGCAACAATGAGACAACAATGACCCAGTAGCCGTTGACGCCTTCACTCACCCGGCGTATCCCCGGCAGCGCTCTCTGGCTCTATATCCGGCAGACGACTGAACACCAGCAGGGCATGACGCGCTCGATCCAGCGCTGCGGTGGGCGTCGCCACGATGCGGGCAAACGCCTCCCCCGGGTTTCGCTCCACGGCGGATACGATTGCGACGGGATAACCAATGGGAAAACGCCCGCCTAAACCGGAGGTAACCAGAAGATCACCTGGCTTAATGTCGGTGGTCGCCGTTACGTGGTTTACCGCAAGTCGATCCAGAGACCCAATACCTTCTGCCACTGCGCGTACACCATTGCGATTCACCTGCACCGGCACAGAATGACGTGGATCGGTCACCAGAAGTACGCGAGAAGTGGTCACGCCCACTTCTACTACTTGTCCCATGAGACCCTGAGCATCGATGAGAGGCTGCCCCTCATAAACCTTGGCTTCGGCGCCTTTATCAAGGACAAGTTGATGACGGACGGGATCTGGTGAAACACCAATAATCTCGCTCACCAGTACATCGTCACGCAGTAAGGCCGTGGAATTAAGCAGGGCCCGAAGACGGGTATTGTCTGCCTGCATGGAAGCCAGCTGCTGAGAGCGCCCCTGCAGCACCAGATTCTCTCTTCGCAAGCGATCGTTGTCCTCAAGCAGGCGCTGCCGGGAGCGAATCGTATTGTCCTGCCAATCACTCACCGCAGAGGGAATATCGGCAATGAGATAAATCGGCGTGAGAAGCGTGTCTATAGCAGAGCGCACCGTGGCGAGCCCGCTGTAGCGAAGATCCGCCACGAGCAAAGCGCTCACTAGGAGCAGTCCTAGAACGAGCCTAAGGCCTAGATTGGATTCCTGTATGAACAGCGGCTTGATCGGCAGCACCCAAAGCGGGCCATGCTTAAGCCGCCCGCGATTATTCGGTAGAGAGTAATTCTATCGTATGCCGGTCCATGCGTTCCATGGCCATACCACCACCGCGCGCCACACAGGTCAGCGGATCTTCGGCAACGACAACCGGTAGCCCGGTCTCCGACGCAATAAGTCGATCCAGATCCCGCAGCAGAGCACCACCGCCGGTCAGGACAATGCCGCTCTCGGCAATATCTGCCGCCAGCTCAGGAGGAGATTGCTCTAGTGCGGACTTCACAGACTGCACGATAGATGAAAGGGGATCCTGCAGAGACTCGAGAATCTCGTCGCTGTTGAGCGTAAAGCTGCGGGGAACACCTTCGGCCAGGTTCCTGCCACGCACATCTATCTCGCGCAGCTCGCTGCCGGCAAAGGCGCAGCCCACCTCCTGCTTGATCTTTTCTGCTGTGGAATCACCAATCAAAGTGCCATAACGCCTACGTACATAGGCCACGATCGCTTCATCAAAGCGATCACCACCCAAGCGAATTGAATCAGAATAAACCACGCCGTTTAGGGAAATAATCGCAATTTCAGTGGTCCCACCGCCCACATCGACCACCATGCAACCTGAGGCTTCATCGACTTCGAGGCCAGCCCCGATCGCCGCCGCCATAGGTTCTTCGATGAGTCGCACTTCCCGGGCACCGGCTGACAGCGCCGACTCGCGGATCGCGCGGCGCTCTACCTGCGTCGATTTGCAAGGCACACAGACGAGTACTCTAGGACTGGGGCGGATAAAGCGGGTTTCGTGCACTTTGGCGATAAAGTGCTGGAGCATTTTTTCCGTGACCTGAAAATCAGCGATGACGCCGTCTTTCAATGGCCGAATAGCCGTGATATTTCCCGGGGTACGTCCCAACATACGTTTGGCTTCGGTACCCACGGCCTCAATGGTTTTTTGTCCGTTGTGAATACGGATCGCTACCACCGAAGGCTCATCGAGCACGATGCCCTGACCTCGGACATAAATCAGGGTGTTGGCTGTTCCAAGATCGATGGAGAGATCGTTTGAGAACATGCCACGCAATTTTTTCAGCATGAAATTCTGTTACCTGAATGAAGGTAAAAGTAAAGGTGAAAGTAATGACTGGAGAGTACGTCGCACAAGCTTTGTCGTGCCATAAGCGAGGGCATCTTGAGAACTTTTACATACGCCTTCCGCCGCAGTGTGATGACAAGTATCACAAGGCAACTGGCGTGCGGTATCAATGCCCGTCGTTTTATCTATTTTTTCCGTCTCAACCCAGCGTTCCTATGCGGCGCAAGGTTAACAATCGCGGGGGTGTTGGGCAAGAAACAAATGTTGTATGGTGCGGCGCTCTTCAGGTATCAACTCCAGACACAAACATCAGATAAGCCCATGTCCGTATCCGGCGACACTATTCAAGAAATCGCGCAACTGGCGCGTCTCCGCGTGGAAGACGATGAGCTTCCCAAGCTGACCAGCAGTTTTAACGCGATCCTCGACCTTTTTGAGCAGCTCCAGGCCGCGCCAACCGACGGCGTAGAGCCCATGGCGAACCCCCTTGATGCGAGCCAGACTCTGCGCGATGACGTAGTCAGCGAGACAAATCAGCGCGAAGCATTACAAGCCTCTGCACCCCTCACTGAGGACGGTCTGTATCTGGTGCCCAGGGTGGTGGACTGAGATGACTCAGGACACGGATACTCGCAGCCTTCTGGAGCTCTCCGACGCGCTTGCCAGCGGCGATACCAGCAGTCTAGCGCTGACAGAGGCTGCTTTGTCGCGCATCGCTGCGGTAGATAGCGCCCTCAACAGCTTCATCACAGTTGATGAGGAAGGGGCTCTGCAAGCAGCGCAAGCTGCCGATGCACGTATCGCGAGCGGCGATGCAGGTCCATTGACGGGCATTCCCATTGCCCATAAGGATATTTTTTGCACCGAGGGCCTGCGCACCAGCTGCGGTTCTCGCATGCTCGATGGCTTTACACCGCCCTACGACGCGACGGTGGTGGAGCGTTTTCGCGAAGCCGGGGCCGTGCTCATCGGCAAGACCAACATGGATGAGTTCGCCATGGGCTCGTCGAACGAGAACAGCTTTTACGGACCCTGCCTTAACCCCTGGGATACGAATCGAGTACCCGGAGGTTCTTCGGGCGGCTCGGCCGCAGCGGTTGCTGCAGGACTTGTCGCCGCCGCGACAGGTACAGACACGGGCGGATCCATCCGCCAGCCCGCGGCTTTTTGCGGCATTACCGGGCTCAAACCCACCTACGGGCTGGTTTCCAGACTGGGTATGATCGCCTACGCCTCCAGTCTCGATCAGGGCGGGCCCATGGCACGCAGCGCTGAAGACTGCGCGATTTTGCTGCAAGTCATGGCCGCGCACGATCCGAGAGACTCAACCTCCGCTAAGCGCCCTCTCGAGAACTATCGTGATCAGCTGCAACAACCCGTCGAAGGGCTGCGCATCGGTATCCCAAAGGAGTACTTTGGCGAGGGACTGGATAGCGGCGTTGCCGCAGTGATCGAGGCAGCTCTCAAAGAATACGAAGCCCTGGGCGCGACCCTCCATGAGATTTCCCTGCCCCGGACGGCTTTGTCGATTCCAGCCTACTATGTCGTCGCGCCTGCAGAAGCATCGACGAATCTGTCGCGCTATGACGGCGTACGCTACGGACACCGCTGCGAAAACCCCAGCGATCTTGAGGATCTCTACACGCGCAGTCGAGAAGAAGGCTTTGGCGACGAAGTACAACGGCGCATTCTTGTAGGCACCTACGCCCTCTCCTCGGGCTATTACGATGCTTACTACAAAAAGGCCCAGCAAGTGCGCAGGCTCATTGCCGGCGACTTTGCCAGCGCTTTTGAATCTGTTGACGTTATTGCCGGACCCACAACACCCGGCGTCGCCTTTGAACTGGGGTCAAAAACCAATGACCCCACGGCTATGTATCTCGAGGATATCTACACGCTCTCGGTGAACCTTGCGGGTCTGCCAGCCATGAGCCTGCCTGCAGGCTTCAGCAACGGACTGCCGGTGGGTCTGCAGCTGATCGGGCAGCACTTTGACGAGGCGCGACTGCTCGCCACGGCCCACCAGTTCCAACAGCGTAATGACTGGCACCGTAAAACGCCTACCATGGAGGCGTCCTCATGAGCCGCGAAATGGTTATCGGCCTCGAGGTGCACCTGCAATTAGCCACCCGATCAAAGATTTTCTCCGGGAGTGCCACGACCTTTGGTGCGCCGCCCAATACCCAGGCAAACGCAGTCGACCTAGCCATGCCGGGTATGCTGCCTGTGCTCAATCTGCAAGCAGTGCGCTACGCGGTGATGTTCGGTCTGGCGATTGATGCGCAGATCGGTAAGCGCTCGGTCTTTGATCGCAAAAACTATTTTTACCCGGATCTGCCCAAGGGGTATCAGATCAGCCAGTTTGCGGAACCCATCGTCGGGGTGGGCCGCTTTGCCTTTAACCTGCCCGATGGCACCCCAAGCGAGGTCGGCATAACCCGTGCTCACCTGGAAGAGGACGCCGGCAAGTCACTGCATGAAGATTTTCATGGCATGACCGGCATCGACCTGAACCGTGCAGGCACACCATTGTTAGAAATTGTCACGGAACCTGATTTTCGCAGCGCAGAACAGGCCGTGGCCTTCCTCAAGGCACTCCACAGCCTGGTCACCTATCTGGGTATTTCTGACGGCAACATGGCCGAAGGATCCATGCGCTGCGATGTGAATCTGTCTTTGCGACCTGCGGGCAGTGACACTTTAGGCACACGCACAGAGATAAAAAACGTCAACTCGTTCCGCTTTGTGGAAAAAGCGATTCACTGCGAGCGCATCCGACAAGAGGACATCCTCGACGATGGTGGCAGCATCGTTCAGGAAACGCGCCTCTATGATGCGGACCGCGATGAAACGCGCTCTATGCGCAGCAAAGAAGTTGCCAACGACTATCGCTATTTTCCTGAACCCGACCTCTTACCGGTGCTCTTGAGTGACGAAGATGTCGCCGAAATAGCGGCGGCGCTACCGGAGCTACCGCGAGCGCGGCGGACGCGTTTTCAGGACGCCTATGGCCTATCCGACTACGACGCTGGCGTACTCACCGACGAGCGCGCAGTAGCGGATTACTTTGAGGCGGTAGCAAATGCCAGTGGCGACGCAAAACTTGCCGCCAACTGGATTCAAGGAGAGCTGCTGGCAGCACTCAATGCGCAAGACCTGGACATGCCAAGCTGCCCCTTGCAGGCCGAGCAGCTCGCCGGTCTGATCATGCGCATCAAAGACCAAACAATCTCCGGAAAGATTGCCAAGCAGGTCTTTGAGGCGATGTGGAACGGCGAGGGCGACGCGGATGCGATCATCGACGCCCGAGGCCTCAAGCAGGTTTCGGACAGTGGGGCTCTGGAATCGATGGTAGCTAAGGTGGTGTCGGACAACCCGGACCAGGTAGCTCAGTACCGCGCGGCCGATCCCGCCAAACGCAAAAAACTCAGTGGTTTTTTTGTAGGTCAAATCATGAAAGCGTCCAAAGGGCAGGCGAACCCCAAAATGGTGAACGATTTGCTCCTCGCTCGCCTGGACGGCGACGACGCCTAGTACCAAGAAACACAAAGGATCATCGGAATGCGTAAAGACAAAGCCAAAGTACTTGACGAGCAGTGGGACGATGAGCGCGTCGCCAGCTTTTTAGAACCCAGACCAGGTGATGGCCAAAACGCAGATTTCAGGCTGCTACTGCGCGCCTACCAGAGCATGCGTGACACAGACTTTGCGCGGTTTATCCCGCTCTTTTGCGCGGCAGGTCGTGACATCAATGCCGTGGGACACGAAGGCAAGACTCTTCTTGAGGAAGTCAGTGAGCACCGTTACGGCCTTGCTTACGCTGAGACCCTAAAGTCGCACGGCGCTCATTAAGCGCATCGCTCAGGATGAGCTCTGTTCGTAGGAAACCCGACCTCGCATAAACCGCTCGCGGTTCTCACGTTTTTTCTCTTCGCTCTTTGCCAAAAGCACTACAACAGCTCCAGTGCCCCCCATGTGGGCCGGCGCGCTATGAAAAGCCTGCACGGGAGCCAGCTCCCGCAGCCAGTGATCCACGAAGCCCTTTAGAATACCCACGGCCTCACTATTAGGGCTGCGTTCTCCCTTACCATGAACCACGAGCACGCTGCGCAAACCCAGCTCATGGCACTCGTTGATGAAGCCGTAGATCTCCCGACGGGCACGCTGGACATTCATTCGATGCATATCCAGCCTGGCCTCGGCAGCGTAGCTGCCTTTTTTGAGCTTGCGATAAACCCCGTTTTGGATACCAGGCCGCTTAAACTCCAGCACAAACCAGGGATCAAGGGCCCGTACACCCTCGTCGGCAAGCGGGTTGGTATCTCGCCCGCGTTCGGTCACCGCCGCTTCCCGGCGCAGCTGAGCCGCGGTTTTGTCCGCCGCAGCGGGCTTTCGTCGCACCCGCGCCTCGGTTTTTATGGGTGTCACGTCGCCCATCTCGCTCAGGAAGTCGTCATCACTGTTTATCATCGGCGCCTCCTCGAATTCATCACAATGCGCTGGTACAAGCGGCTACAGTTTTCGTCGCAAATCAGGCTCAGACTAACTCGGACCCCACGACAAACACCGCACGAAACAATCTACTCGCGTTAAACTACGCAGACTACCAGCCTCACAGATCAGGAAGAAAATTGGAAGGCGATCCTGTATACGGTGCCGGCTGCCTCATTCGAGGCGGCAAAATGCTCAGCCACCCCAGGCTGCGGCCCTTTGTGCTCGTGCCCTTGACCATCAACGTGGTGATTTTCGGCTCGCTCATCAGTTGGGGACTCAGTAATCTCGTAACCTGGGTGGATGGTTGGATGGCATGGCTTCCCAGCTGGCTCTCATTTCTTGAATGGATCTTGTGGCCCATTATTGGGCTTACGGTAGCGCTGGTCACGGGGTATCTGTTTACCGCGGTTGCCCTACTCATCGCCTCACCCTTCAATGCGCTGCTGGCAGAAAAGGCCGAGGAGCTCATCACCGGGCAGCCCGTGCAAGGTCTCGAGGGACTCGGCGCCGCCCTCATGAGCGTTCCCCGGGGAATTTTTCGAGAAATCGCCAAGCTTGTCTACTACATCCCGATGGCGGTAATGGTTCTAATCATCAGCTTCATCCCTGCCGTCAACGCCATTGCACCGCTACTGTGGTTGCTCCTGGGCGCATGGATGATGAGCCTCCAGTTCGTCGACTACCCCATGGACAATCATCAATTCAGCTTCAAAGACGTGCGCATCGCCGTGAGCGATCGACGACTCTCAAGCCTGGGTTTTGGCGGCATGGTCGCGGCGCTGGCAAGCATTCCTATCGTCAACTTCTTTGTGGTTCCAGCAGCAGTAGTGGGTGCCACGATCCTGTATGTGGAAGAACTTCGATAGCGGACGATCCAAACACGAGGGCGGCTCTACACGATGTAATCGAGCCCGCGCGGTGGTCAGACAAGGCCTACGCGGACCGCCAAACAGCGTCATCCATGACAGGCTCGGCGCTCGCCATCCATGGCTCGCGACGTCCGCGTAAACCTTATCTAACCACCCCACTCATCTAAGAATCCAAGACCAGCTTTCGCCGATTAGCGAGTGAGCAATTCCTCTGGCGGATGCTCGCAACGAACAGGTTCGCCCAGCAGCGCTTCGAGATCAGGGAGCAAAAACGCGTCGTCTTCACTGGCGAAGCTAATCGAGGTGCCGCTAGCGCCTGCACGACCCGTGCGACCGATTCGGTGAACATAATCTTCGGGGTCTTCGGGCAGGTTGTAGTTAACGACGTGAGTCACGCCATCCACGTGGATACCTCGACCGGCAACATCTGTGGCGACGAGTACAGAAATTTCGCCCTTCTTAAACTGGTCGAGGGTTTTAGTGCGCTTGGCCTGAGCAATTTCACCACTGAGCATGCCGCAGGTGATGCTCGCCTTGCGCAATCGCTCGAATAAACGACGGACCTGATCCCGACGATTGGCAAATACAATCACTGAACTGGCATCGTCACTGCGCAATAGATTGACCAGAATACGGAAGCGCTCTTCGCTACTCGCCAGATAGATGCGTTGATCCACGGTGTCGGTTGCCACATGGTCAGGCTCAATCTCAATGGTGACCGCTTCGGTGGTCCACTGCTGAGAGAGGTTGATGATGTCCTGGGTAAAAGTGGCCGAGAACAACAATGTCTGGCGGTAGTCTTTGTGCGGCGTTTGTCGAACGATGCGCTTTACCTGCGGGATGAAGCCCATATCCAGCATACGATCTGCTTCGTCCAGCACCAGAACCTCGACGTGATCCAGCACTAAGTCACGGCGGCCGGTAAAATCGATAAGTCTGCCGGGAGTGGCGACCACCAGGTCAACGACCTCCCGACCCAGCTGATTCAATTGCTTCTGATAGTCCATGCCGCCGATGAGCGTGCAAGTGTTCAAACCCGTGTGCTTACCAAGATCTGCCGCATCGGCCGCGATCTGCATCACCAGTTCGCGCGTGGGTGCAATAACCAGCGCTCGTGGCTCACCCAAAAATCGCTCACCTTCATGAGGATTCTTTAGCAGGTCGTCAAAGATGGTGATCAAAAACGCGGCGGTTTTACCGGTCCCCGTCTGGGCTTTACCGATAGCGTCGTGGCCCTGCAGCGTGTGAGGCAGCACCTGCGCCTGAATCGGCGAGCAGTACTCAAAGCCGATATCCGCTATCCCGTGCATTAAGGTCGAATGCAGGTCCAGATCATGAAACCGGGTTTTTCCCTCCTGAGGTGCGACGTCAAACTGTTCAACACTCCAGGGAGACTGTCTGTCGTCGGTTTTTTCTCGACCCTTTTTGGACGCGCGGGGAGCGCCGGCACGGGAAGAAGGAGCGTTAGAACGATGGTCGCTGGTCAAAAGAAAATCTGCCTTAAATTTAAGGCGCGAAGTCTAGCATTGTTGGCGAATAAATGATCAGCGATTAAACAGACGAGCGAGGTAGTAATCCACGCTCACATATCGCCCACCACCGGTGAAGAGCAGAGCCAGCAGCATAAAGAGATAGGTAACCGCAAACTCGATACCGTTGTTGAGAATTACAAAGCTACCGCGCTCCGTCAGCCAGCTGTAATTACCGTGATCCCTGAGCAGATCCCGAGCAGCGCCTAAACGCTGGGCTACCTCAGGCGCGCTGGAATCCGCAATGGCTGCCCATCCGTTATCCCAGTGCACCGCGAATATCGCGACCAGCATAGTGATGATCAAGGGTATAGAAATCCAGCGCGTCGCTAAACCCAGAAGCAGCAGCAAGGCGCCTATCGCCTCGGTATAAGCAGCCAGATAGGCAAGCAAGGTGGGGAATGGCAAACCCAACCCGTAGTCGGTATTTCCAAACCACTCGATGGTGTTCTCGATACCGCTGATCTTTTGCGTGCCGGCCATCCAAAACACCGGGACGAGATACAAGCGGAGAGCCAGGGGCGCAAGCCCGTCCAGATAAGCAAGGCGCCCAAAAAGCGCTTCCTGAAAACGGCTAAAACCCTGAACCAATGAACTCACTGCAGTTGCCCTCCCGGACTTTTATCAGCAGCCGACTTTTGTACGCTGCGAAATATGTGACCACTGGCGGGCTCAGCCGTTCCCGTAACTATTACCAAATGCTCACAGTCCGAAACCGCGGTCGTGACTCCCTCCACAATCGGGGCAATCAGGGCGTCGTGCTATATCGACAACGTTTTGCTGGTAACTTCTAAGATCCATCAACAACAAGCGCGAGCGCAAAGACTCACCCCAGCCTGTCAGGACCTTAATAACCTCCAGAGCCTGCAGGGTACCCAATATCCCCACCACCGGACCGAGGACACCATTTTCCCGACATGACAAGGCTGTAGCGGCACCTTCCTGCGGATAGAGACAGCGATAACAAGCTCCGCCCCCTGCGACATCAAAGGTTGCCAGTTGTCCTTCAGAGCGCGCGGCTGCGGCAGAAACCAGCGGCTTGCCAGCGCCGATACAGGCGCGGTTCAGCGCGAAGCGTGTAGGATAATTATCCGTACCATCGGCAACTAGTTGCACACTGCTCACGGCCTGGGTCAGGGCGTCTTCTTCAAGGTTTTCGGTGAACTGGGACACGCGGCAATCAGGATAGTGCGCGCCGATAAGCGCAGCCGCAGAGGCCGCTTTTGAGCGCCCTATATCTGATTCGCCATGCAAAATCTGACGGTGTAAGTTCGTGCGCTCTACCGTGTCACCGTCCGCCAGGATCAGGCACCCCACCCCCGCTGCAGCGAGATAGATCGCCAGGGGACTCCCCAGGCCACCGCAGCCCACCACCAACACCCAGGCGTCGCGGAGGCGCTCTTGATACTCGAGTGTAAAGTCGGGCAGCATTAATTGCCGACTGTACTGCTCGAGTTCCCGGTCGCTAAGCATTGGCCTTCTCCCTGGCTCTATTTTCGCGCGCTCTCTCGAGCATTCCGGATATTGTTTACCCGATCGCCCGCTCCGTCCATGTGCCAGCGCTGATACGCTCGTGACCGGCGAGGTCGCAATAGCTTGCCACATTTGAGAAACCATTAGCAGTCAACAGCGCACGCACCTCCTCACCCTGTTCAAATCCATGTTCGAGAATGATCCATCCACCGTCGTCAAGATGCAGGGGGGACTGCCCGATGATGTCTCGGATATCGTCCAGACCATCAATACCCGAGGCCAGCGCCGTTAAGGGTTCGAAGCGCAGATCTCCGCTACTCAAATGCGCATCGCCCACGGCAATGTAAGGTGGATTACTGACAATGAGGTCAAAGCGGCGTTTGTCCAGCTCTGAAAACCAACTCCCCGATAGCCACTCAATCTGCGGGAGATTCAGGCGTTCACCGTTAGATATCGCAAGCTCGAGCGCCCTCGCACTTTGTTCCACCGCTGTGATCTGCCAGTGTGGCCGCTCCGTCGCCAGAGCCAGCGCAATTGCGCCAGAGCCCGTACCCAAATCAAGCACGCGGGCACTCCCCGGTAAGTCCAGCTGTAAGGCCTGCTCGATGAGTAACTCCGTATCTGCCCGGGGTATGAGAGTCGACTCGTTAACCTCAAGAGAAAGAGACCAGAAGTCGCGGGTGCCCAGTAAATACGCGACGGGAACGCCCTCGCTGCGCCGCAAAAGCCATTGCCGGTAACGTTGTGCCGCGGCTTCGGGAACCTCCGCCTCCGGCCAGGCCATGAGATAGCTGCGAGGTTTATCCAGAGCCGCACAAAGAAGAACCTGAGCTTCGCGCTGCGCCTCTTCGCCTACTAAGCAGGTGTTTTCGGCGAGCAGATCCTGAACGCGAGCCATTACTGCCCGGACATGGCGGCCAGCTGATCGGCCTGATGCTCCTGACGCAGGGGCCCGATCACCGCGCCCATATCTCCCGCCATGACTTCATCAAGCTTGTAGAGCGTGAGGTTAATACGATGATCGGTAACCCGCCCCTGAGGGAAATTATAGGTGCGTATTCGATCGGAGCGATCGCCCGTTCCCACCAGATTCCGGCGTTGCTCCGCTTGCTCACTGGCTTGTTCCGCCTCGGCGCTACTGTCGAGTTTGGCCTGCAGGAGGGACATCGCCCGAGCTCGGTTTTTGTGCTGGGAGCGCTCGTCCTGACATTCCACCACGATACCTGTGGGCAAGTGCGTCAAACGTACCGCAGAATCGGTCTTGTTGACGTGCTGGCCACCGGCGCCAGACGCGCGGTAGGTATCCACACGCAGATCCCCCTTGTTGATTTCGATGGCTTCTCGTTCTTCGGGCTCTGCAAGAATCGCAACGGTACAGGCCGAGGTATGAATGCGACCCTGGGATTCGGTCTCGGGCACGCGCTGTACGCGGTGCGCGCCAGACTCGAACTTGAGGAAGGCATACACGTCTGCTCCCTCGATGCGACTGATCACTTCTTTGTAGCCACCGTGCTCTCCGGGACGCTCTGAGAGCACTTCGATGCGCCAACCCTGACGCTCGGCAAAGCGTGTGTACATGCGCTGCAGGTCACCGGAAAAAATAGCCGCCTCGTCACCACCGGTGCCGGCGCGAATCTCGAGGAATACGTTGTGGCTGTCCCGAGGATCCCGCGGTAACAAGAGCAGCTGCAACTCTGCTTCGAGTTCCTCGCGTCGAGCCTCGCCCTCCTCGATTTCCGCTTTTGCCATCTCGCGCATATCGGCATCGTCATCTGACAGCATGGACTGTGCTGCCTCAAGGTCGCCCTGCAACTGCTGGTATTCGCCAAAGCACTTGACCACGGTTTCCAGCTCGGAAAATTCTCGGGAAAGGCGTCGAAACTGATCCTGATCCGCGATCACACCGGGATCCCCCAGCAAAGCGGAAACCTCTTCGTGACGCTCAGACAGCGTCTCCAATTTGAGCAGCAGCGATGATTTCACTGCAGTGTAGGGCCAGGCGTCCTGGGGTTCTCGCTATCGGCCGCGCTCTTGGCTGGGGTGCCAAGGTTTTCTGCGGTCTCTACAGAGGGTTCGGCGACGGCACTTACCGGTTCAGAGCTCTTTTGTTCCTGCCGATCCATCGATTGATCCATTTGCAGCCCGAGCAGTCGAGCTGCGTGGCCGAGCACATCGTGACGCCCCTCAGCACTCGCCTTCTTCAGACCCGTGGTAGGTGCGTGAATGAGTTTGTTGGTGATTGCCCGAGCGAGCTGTGCCACTACCTGCTGAGGATCATCGCCCCGGGTAATCGACGCCAGCGCTTTTTCGAGCTCTCGCTGCCGGAGCATCTCTGCTGACTGCCGGTATTGCTTGACCAGATCTACCGCACCCAGCGAACGGTGTTCTTCTCCAACGCTTGCGATACCCAGCGCGATAATTTCATCGGCCTTGCTGACTTCTTCCTGGCGGGCGCGCAAATTACCGTCAACAATCTGCTTGAGATCATCCACGCTATAAAGATAAACATCGCGCAGATCGCTGACCTGGGGCTCGATATCTCTGGGCACCGCAATGTCGACCATCAGCATGGGGCGATAGCGCCGCGCCTTGAGAGCGGATTCCACCGTACCCTTACCAATGATTGGGAGCTGGCTCGCGGTCGATGTGATGACGATATCCGACTTGGGCAGATGATCGGGGATTTCAGCCAGCAGTACAGCATCCGCGCCGAACTGCTGCGCCAGTTCCCGGGCACGCCCCAGCGTGCGGTTCGCAATCACAATATTGCTCACCCCAGCCTCGATAAGATGGCGTGTGACCAGCTCTATGGTTTCGCCGGCACCGACCAGCAGCGCATTACAGTCGCCGAGATCGGTAAAGATTCGCCTGGCTACGTCCACCGCAGCAAAAGCCACAGAAACCGGGTTTTCGCCAATCGCAGTATCCGTGCGTACTTTTTTGGCAATACTAAAAACTCGGGGAAACAACCGGCCGAGTTCGCTGCCCACGGTACCTGCGTCACTGGCTACGGCGTAGGCCGATTTTAGCTGGCCAAAGATTTGCGGCTCTCCAAGTACCATGGAGTCCAGACCCGCCGCCACATGCACCATATGGCGCAGCGCGGCCTCGCCCTCGTGATGATAAGCCGCTCCCCGCAAGTCATCTGCTGACAAGTGGTGATAGCTTGCCATCCAGTCGATGAGCTCTCGCGCTTTCTCGTTCAGGGGCTTGCCAGCTGGGGCAATGGCGTAGATTTCGGTGCGATTACAGGTCGACAAGACCACGACTTCGTCAATATCCGCGGCGCGGCAGGCGTCATTCATGGCCTCGGATACCTGCTCCGGAGCAAAAGCCACGCGCTCTCGCACATCAACGTGCGCAGAGTTGTGGTTAATACCCAGTGCTATCAGGTTCACAGTGACGACTGTCCAGTTTACTTGTCAGTGGTGGTTTGGCGAGATTCTAGCAGTCTGAGCAGAAATTCGCAGGGTAAATGTGCGGCTTTTTTCTGCGCAGCAAACGCCCACAACTAAAGACGATGCGCGAGCGACGCCGCAAGGGGACATTCCAGTCGAACGCAGCGTGGGTTTCGTTGTCTCACTGTGTCATCATTCGGTTTCAACGTTTCGGTAAGATGCATGTCTTTTAGCGACTTATTTCACCTTGCAGCTTCGACGTCTGGGCCGCAATGCGGCCGCAGCCCGCAGCGCGCGAGCTATAGCTGCACTGCAAATCGCTGCTTGGCTCTGCTAGCGTCCCTCGCTCTGCTGGGTGGCTGCGCCAGCGGAGGCCAAGTAGCGGACAGTGCCGCTACGCTCGACTCAGAGAATCCCGTTGCGAGCAGCTCTTCGGAGCCACCTCCTCCGCCCATTCCCGAGCGCCCCATCCCCGAGGCGTCGGTTTATCCCCTGTTACTTGCCGAATTTGCACTGCGACGCCGTGATTTTGACACCGCACTGAACACCTATCTTGAGCAAGCGGATGTGCTCCAGGATCCTGCAGTAAGCGCCCACGCAACGCATCTGGCTCAGTATCTGCAGCGCGAGCGCGAGGCTTTTCGAGCGGTACGCTTGTGGGTGGAACTGGAGCCTGACAATGTAGAGGCGAACAGCACGCTCGCTACCTTGCTAGCACGCCAGGGCCGTAATCGCGAAGCCCTCCCCTATCTTGCAACAGTCGCAAGAGCGGGCGAAAAGGCAAAGTTTCCTGTTTTGCTCAATCGCTATAAAGCACTCCGGCCCAGCGATCAGATAGGGCTGGACACCGACACCCAGGCCTTACTTGATGACGATCTCGGCGATGACGTGTCTCTGCGGCTGACCCACGCCCTTATGGCCGAGGAGCGGGGCGATGCGGCTGCGGCGCGTGCGCGACTGGCGCCGGTATTTGCTCTGGAGCCCTACCAACGACAGGCACTGATTCTCGAGGCAAAGCTAAATCTGGCAGACAGTACCGATGAGCCCCTCGCCCATATCGAAGAGGCGCTTGAAGAAGACCCCTCGCGCACAGAGCTGAGACTCCAATATGCCCGACTCCTGGCCAGCCAGGATATGGATGCAGCGCGCAAACAGTTTGAAATCCTGTCGGCGGAGGCACCCCACAACGCCGACCTGCTGTTCTCCCTGGCACTCATCAACCACGAACTTAAAGACAGCGAAGCCGCCAAGACTTACCTGAATCAGGTAATCGCATTAAACCAGCGCAGCGACGAGGCGTATTTTTTCCTTGGCCAGATTGCCCGCGGCGAAGGTGAGCTGGAAGAGGCAGTGCAGCTTTTTCAGCAAGTGGGCGACGGCGCCGACCTGATGAAAGCAACGATCAGTATTGCGCAGATACAGGTCGCAGAGGGCAAAGAACAGGAACTCGCGGATTACATGGATCGGCTGAGAGCCAGTTTTCCCCATAGAAAAGAACAGCTCTATGCGCTGGAAGCGAATATTTACAGCGAAACCGAACGCGACGAGCGCGGGCTCGAACTTCTCGGTCGCGCCATTGAAGAGTTCCCCGAATCGGACAATCTGCGCTACGCCAGATCGGTTGCCTACGAACGCCAGGGAGATATCCCGGCGGCGGAAATCGACTTACGGACGATCATTGAGCGCGACCCTGAAAATGCTACGGCCCTCAATGCGCTGGGGTACACACTGGCCAATCGCACGGACCGTTTCGATGAAGCCAGAGGACTTATTGAAAAAGCCCTGGCGATATCCCCCAACGAGCCATCTATCCTGGACAGCATGGGCTGGGTCCTCTACCGCCAAGGTGACTTGGCGAATGCTGAACAGTTCCTAACGCGCGCATACGCGAGTTTCCCTGACCCAGAGGTCGCTGCACACCTGGGCGAAGTACTGTGGGTAAGTGGTAAAACAACAGGCGCCATGACTGTCTGGCGAGGTGCTCTTCAGGAAGATCCACAACACGAGATACTCAACGAAACCCTCACCCGTTTAGGCATTAGCCTCCAAGCCGACGCCGACTCCTGATGACAGCGCTTGGGCAGGCGCAGGTTTTCTTTGGGCAAGACCAGCGGCGCTATAACCGCCGCCCAGCAGCCTGGGCGGTACTGGGATTGCTGCTGACTGTACTGAGCGCATGCACCATCGCCCCTCCCATACCAACAACGCCCGCACCACCACCCCCGCAAGCACCGGTCTTGAATGAGCAAGAGCGCTGGGCGGAACGGCTGACTGTTATCACGGCCATGAACGAATGGCGTGCGCGAGGCAAGGTTGCCTATCGAATGCCCCAGGATGCGGGCAGTGCGAGCCTTGACTGGCGCCAGCTGGGCGAACAAAGCAAACTGCGGCTCTCTGGCCCCCTGGGTGTTGGCAGCACCGAAATTCGCAATGATGGGGCCCTGCTGCGGGTAAGTCGCGATGGCATCGAGCGTCTTTACCCCGCTGATGCAGCGCCCTGGTTGTCGGGTGACGCATTGCTACCCGTACCCGTCGCCTCGATTCAACATTGGCTCCGTGGCGTACCTGATCCAGCTCTGCCCGTGACGGTGCTGGAGACCAATGAAGGCCTGGCAAGTCGTATAGAGCAAAACGGATGGATAATCCGCTACGACGAATATCGGGCGGAACAGGGCTTAGCAACACCGACACGCCTGAATCTCTCGGAATCGGAAAGTGGACTCACGCTAAAAGTCATCTTGCGGGAGTGGGAGTTTTAGGCGCTAGTTGTACCCTGTGCCTCCCGGTCGCGCCAATCGCCTAGCGGCCTGCCGTTCGACGAGTTTTCTCATGGCAACCGCCGCCTCTCATGCGATACTCCGCGCCATGCGATCCATCACCCTGACAGCGCCCGCCAAGCTGAACCTGTTCCTGCACATCACGGGGCGGCGCGACGACGGTTACCACAGGCTCCAAACCGTGTTTCAGCTGCTCGATTATGGTGATGAATTGACGCTGACTCCCCGCTATGACGGCCAAATCACACTTCACTGTGAAGGAGCCCTGCTGGAGGATCTGGATGCGAGGGATAATTTAGTTGTGCTCGCTGCAAAGGCTTTGCGCAAATCTGCTCCAGAGGGCGGCGATCGCGAAAACTTGGGCGCAGAAATCACTCTACTCAAACGACTGCCCACGGGCGGCGGCCTCGGTGGCGGCAGTTCCGATGCGGCAAGCACGCTATTGGGTCTCAATCGCTTGTGGGCTCTGAATTTGAGTGTCGATGAGTTGGCCGACATCGGTGAAAAACTGGGGGCCGACGTGCCGGTCTTTGTGCGCGGGCACAGTGCCTGGGCGGAAGGAATTGGCGAACAACTCAGTCCTGTAGAGCTTCCCGAGCGCTGGTACCTGGTCGTCCATCCCGGCTGCCATGTATCAACAAAAGTGATTTTTTCGCACCCGCAATTGACACGCGACACCCCCGCCATCACAATGGCCGCCTTTTTTACGGGGCCTACCCGTAATGACTTCGAAAACCTCGTGCGACGCCTCGCCGAACCTGTTGATAAGGCGTTGATTTGGTTGGAGAAATTCGGGGAGGCAAGATTGACCGGCAGCGGTGCAAGTGTGTTTGTGAGCTTTGACAGCAAAGCGCAGGCACAGGAAATACTGCAGAAGGTGCCGAGTGAGTGGCAGGGCTTTGTGGCTAGAGGGGTTAACAGCTCCCCCGCCCGGGCTCAGCTCGATAGCCTAGCGGTCTCGTAAAACGTGTTTTGGTAAGGTGTTTTGTTTAACTTACCGACACACAGGCATCAATGAATAAGCTCAGCGAAACAGTGCTGACGCAAACGATCATTGGGGTGTCGCCAAGTGGCAAGGCACCGGGTTTTGATCCCGGCATTCGGAGGTTCGAATCCTCCCACCCCAGCCATTTTTCCATGATGGATTTTGTTGCCCCAGACCTTGTTGCTAAAGGTCTTGGGCGGGCTCAGGAAAAGTGGGTCGCAGCAGGCGGGCCGCAGACAAGCCAAGGGGCTTGGGTATCCGAAACGCCGAAGCGCAGTAGCAGAGTTGGAAAGGGTTGCGGCGCTGTCGCGACAACATTCATTGCACAGTGAGTGAGCGGAGGAAGGCTTATCGTGTCCGCAAAGTTGATGGTATTTACCGGGAACGCCAACCCGGAACTGGCCCGTAAAGTCGCCAGCAGACTCTATCTTTCGCTGGGCAAGGCCGACGTCGGCAAGTTCAGTGATGGCGAAGTCGCCGTTGAACTCAACGAAAACGTGCGCGGCAAGGACGTTTTTGTTCTTCAGCCCACCTGTGCACCCACCAACGACAACCTTATGGAATTGTTGGTGATGATCGATGCGCTAAGACGGGCATCAGCGGGTCGAATTACCGCGGTGGTGCCCTACTTCGGCTATGCCCGCCAGGATCGTCGAGTACGCTCCTCACGTGTTCCGATTTCGGCAAAGGTTGTGGCGGACTTGATGAATACCGTCGGCGTCGACCGCGTGCTTACCGTGGACCTCCACGCCGAGCAGATTCAGGGCTTCTTTGGATGCCCTGTAGACAACATTTATGGTTCGCCGGTCTTGAACGACGACATTCAGGCCAGCAACTACGACAACGTGATGGTGGTATCGCCCGATATTGGCGGTGTGGTGCGCGCACGAGCGATTGCAAAACAGCTGGATGAAGCTGAACTGGCGATCATCGACAAGCGTCGCCCCAAGGCCAACGAGACCGAGATCATGAACATCATCGGTAACGTCGAGGGTCGTACCTGCTTGCTGGTAGACGACATGGTCGACACCGCCGGCACACTGTGTAACGCCGCCAATGCGCTCAAAGAGCGTGGCGCGACAAAAGTCGCTGCCTACTGTACCCACGCGGTACTGTCGGGCAAGGCTCTGGACAATGTCCGTAACTCCCAGCTCGATGAGTTGGTGGTCACGGACACGATTCCGCTTTCGGATGAGGCGAAGACGATCAGTAAGATTCGGCAGCTAACTATTGCTGATCTACTGGCCGAATCGATTCGCCGAGTATCGAACGAGGAATCCATTAGTGCGCTGTTCAGCTAGGTTTTTTTAGAACGAGTTGAAGAGCGTTTTTTAGACGGAAGGGGAAACTGGTCGCAGGGGACCCCAATTCCGATATTGATAGGAGACAGTCATGTCTAAACAACTGGCTATTGCAGCCACACTACGTAGCGACCTGGGGAAAGGTGCGAGCCGCCGCCTGCGTCGCAGCGTCGATCACATCCCGGCAATTATTTACGGCGCCGGCAAAGATCCCGCACCGCTGACCATCATCCGTAAGGATCTGGAAAAAGCGCTGGAGAACGAGGCATTTTTCTCGCAGGTTATCGACGTTTCCGTTGATGGCGATGTCCAGCCTGCCATTCTTAAGGACTTGCAGCGTCACCCGGCACGCAACGACGTCATGCACGCAGACTTCTTGCGCGTAGATGCCAAGGTCGCGATCAAGGTTAACGTCCCACTACACTTCATCAACGAAGAGAAGTGTCACGGCGTTAAGATCGAAGGCGGCATCATCGAGCACCTGCTCACAGAACTGGAAGTTCTCTGTTTGCCAGGCTTGATCCCCGAGTACATCGAAGTCGATATGGAGAACGTCACTACTGCTGACATTATCCACATCTCTGACCTCGCGCTGCCTGAGGGTGTTGTATCTACTGCACTCGAACTCGGCGCAGACCACGATATGGCTGTGACTTCTGTCAGCGCCAAGCGTGGCGGCGGTGATGAAGACGAAGAAACCGATGCACCGGAAGCTAGCGCTGAAGAAGGCGAGAGCGAAGGCGACGAGGACTGATCTGTTTCCGCTCTCCTCGCGGATAGCGATTGCAGTATCTGATCGAGGGCAGCATTACGCTGCCCTCTTTCGTTGTACTTCTTAATGCGTTTATAGAGAGTTACCTAGTCAACGAGGGACAGCTTCATGCCCGCTACTATCCAGTTGATTGTCGGCCTCGGTAATCCCGGCTCACAATATGAGGGCACCCGGCATAACGCGGGGGAGGACTTCGTGCGCGAGCTCGCCCGCGTCGCAGGCGGCACCCTGAAAACTGAGAGCAAGTACCACGGCGAAGTCGGTGAGGTATTCTTTGCAGGCCACAAAATTCGCTTGCTGATTCCAAACACCTTTATGAATCGCAGCGGCAAAGCTGTCGCAGCGCTGGCTAACTTTTACAAGATAGATCCAGCTCAGATACTGATTGCTCATGATGAGCTGGATATTGCGCCCGGGACAGCGCGCTTTAAGTTTGACGGCGGACACGGAGGTCACAACGGACTGCGGGATATCGTACCGTCACTGGGCAACCGTAAAGACTTTCATCGCTTGCGTATCGGCATTGGGCATCCCGGGTCCGCAAAGCAGGTGAGCAATTACGTGCTCTCCAAAGCGAACCAGGCCGACCGCGAGGCCATCGCGGCGAGTATCGATGAAGCTATACGAGCGTTGCCCCTGTTACTGTCCGGTGATGCCGGCAAGGCAATGACGCAATTACACAGTTTTGATGGCGGAGATTCTTCTATAGAGTCTCCGCAGATAAAGGATTAGATATGGGATTTAAATGCGGCATCGTTGGGCTACCTAACGTCGGCAAATCAACGCTCTTTAACGCGCTTACCCGTGCGGGCATCGATGCAGAAAACTTTCCGTTTTGCACCATCGAGCCCAATGCCGGCGTAGTGCCCGTCCCGGACCCGCGGCAAAGCAAAATCTCAGCACTGGTAAAGCCGCAAAAAGAAATAGCGACCACTATGGAGTTTGTGGATATCGCTGGGTTGGTCGCTGGCGCCAGTAAGGGCGAAGGGCTGGGCAATCAGTTTCTCGCGAACATTCGTGAGACCGATGCCATCGCCCATGTGGTGCGCTGTTTTGAAGATGAGAATGTCATTCACGTGGCCAACGCCATCGATCCCGCAGCAGACATAGAAATCATAAACACCGAGCTGGCGCTCTCAGATCTGGATAGTTGCGAAAAGCAGCTATCCAAGGTCACCCGCACCGCGAAAGGTGGCGACAAAGAGTCCATCGCCATGAAGGCGCTGCTGGAGAACAAACTCCTGCCGCACCTCAATGAAGCGAAACCCGTGCGTGCCTTGTCCCTGGACGACAACGAACAGGCGCTGGTGAAATCCCTGTTCCTTCTCACCAGTAAGCCAACGCTGTATATCGCCAACGTGGATGAGGACGGTCTCGAGGGCAGCGCCCACGTCGATGTGGTGCGGAGTATTGCCGCTGATGAGAACGCCGAGGTAGTGGTGATCTGCAATAAGCTCGAGTCCGAGATCATTGAACTGGAAGACGAAGAGCGCGCTGAGTTCCTGGCGGACATGGGGATGGATGAGCCGGGGCTTAACCGTGTTATCCGAGCAGGTTACAACCTGCTTAACCTGCAAACCTATTTTACGGCCGGGCCTCAGGAAGTGCGTGCCTGGACTGTGAAGGTTGGGGCGACAGCACCAGAAGCCGCAGGCGTGATTCATACCGACTTCCAGAAAGGTTTTATCCGCGCTGAGGTCGTCGGCTACGACGACTTTATTACCCACAAAGGCGAGCAAGGCGCCAAAGACGCAGGCCGCTGGCGCTTAGAGGGTAAAGATTACGTCGTACAGGATGGAGACGTGGTGCACTTCAGGTTTAATGTTTGAACCGCGGAGCGATCCGTGACGTAAATTTTTGCGTGAACCTTAAGCTCTCTGGAATGCCTCTTTGCAAAACTACAGGATTTATCACAAGCCTCCCCCCGCTCCGGCCCCTACCGCCATGGGCTTTCCCAATCTTCGGGGAGAATGGAGAGTCGGGCGTGAAGCCCTCCGTCTGGGACTTTCTTCACCCAAGTTGATTCGTGCACCCCGGGGGCATGGGGAACCGGTACTGCTGCTCCCCGGCTTCAAAGCCCCGGAGTCCTCCATGTTTCCGATCCGGCGTTTACTGCGTCTAAAAGGTTATGACGCACGCACTTGGGGTCAGGGAATCAATCAAGGCGATGTCCAGCATTACGTCGACGTACTCAAGCCGATAGTAAGGGCAAGAGCCAAGGCCGCAGGCACCGCGGTTGCACTGGTTGGCTGGAGTCTTGGAGGGGTGGTCGCGCGGGAGATTGCTCGTGATGTTCCCGAGATTGTCAGCACGGTCGTAACCTACGGCACGCCGGTGATTGGAGGTCCCTCGTTTACCGTGGGGGCGAACTCCTACAGCGCCGAAGACCGACAGCACATCAATCGTTTAATCAAAGAGCGTAACGCCGCAACCCCCATCCAAAGGCCACTGGGGATTGTGTTTACTCGCGGGGATACTATTGTTTCGTGGCCCGCCTGCATCGATCGTTCTAGCCCTCTCGCTACTCACTACGAGGTGGACTCGACGCACTTTTCTATGGGGATAGACCCTACTGTGTGGGAGATTGTGCTGGAGCGTTTACATCAAGCGCATCAGGCAAACTGATCGTATAGCCGGCCTTTATACTGTTTGGATCGCCCAGATTGAATGCCTCAGGGTTTAGGCGCTCAATGGCCGCAACCGTTTGATACACCGTCGCTCCCTCGGGTCGAACCCGAGCTGCGATAGACCACAGCGTCTCCCCTTCGCCAACCGCGTAGTACTCTGACTCGTCGCCGGGCTGGAACACAGACTCGTTAACCTGGTCTTGCTCTGTCACAACAACAGTCTCAGCGGCGGGCACGAGATCCTCAAGTATCAGCGAGGACTCGACCATTGCCACAGGCTCCGACGCTGGCGAACTCTCTGGCGCAGGCGATGTACTGGCCTCATTCAGAAGTTCACCGCCAGCACCCGCAGCACGATCCAGGCGCCGAAAAATGGCCTCCTGGTCAATGTCCAGCGCTCCAGGAACACCCTCAGGACACTGGGGGATTTCTTCTTTATCGGCACGCTGAAGATCAAGTTCGAGTTCAGCAATCTTGTCCGCGTTAAAACCATCAGCATCAAGGGCCCGAGTGAGTGCACCAATGCTTGCCAAGGTTTTCGCTTGCGCCGCAAGCAGTTGGGTACGCGCAGAGATCAACGCACGCTGCGTATTGAAAAACTCGTTCTGGCTATCCAGAAGATCCAGCAGCGAACGCTGTCCTATATCAAATTGATCGTTGTAAGCGCGCCGCGTCTTGTCCTGCGCATCAAGCTGTTGGGTGAGGTAAGTCACCTGTCTGCGCAGCACATCGACATCGTTGAACGCCACCATGGTCTCACGGCGCACTGATAAACACGCGTCTTTACGAAGCTCTACCGACGAGTAGTAACGGCTTGCTGCCTCGCGACGGCGCGCACTATCAGAGCCTCCTCGATAGAGGTTATAGCTCATCACAACTTCTACAGCCTGCAGATCATAGTCGCCGAGAATACCGTCAGTGTTGCTTTCCTGCTCGTTTCGATAGCGCAAATCAATGCGCGGATACATGGCGCCACGCGTGGCATTGGAAGATTCGCGGGAGGAGCGCAGCTCCTCAATCGCTCGGTTAATCTCGGGACTGTTACGGTAAGCCATATTCAGCGCGTCATCACGAGATAGCGGCAGTGCCGACTCCGGCATTTCGGGAAGGGGTAAGGTCTTGGTCGGCAGCAACCCAACGATGCGCTGAAACTCCACGCGGGTGTCGTGAAGATTCGTCACTTCGGTCAGCAAATTAGACTCCGCCAAAGCGAGTCGCGCGGTCGCCTGTTCGAGGTCAACACGCTGGCTCACTCCACCGGCGGCTCGCTCCTCGATCTTGTTGAATACCTGCCGATGCACCACGTAGTTCTGTTCCGCGTATTGCACCAAACGTTGGTATAGCACCGTATTAACGTAAGCTTCTGTGGCAGTGAGGGCTACGTTTTGAGACGCCGCCTCAAAGTCATAGTATCGAGCGAGCTTTTCATAGCGCTTGGCCCTTGCTTCATCGCGGCTCTGGAATCCATCAAAGAGCAACTGCGTAATTGAGAAGCGAAGCGAGTCCGACTCGTAATCTCCAAAATCCGCTAAGGGTGTCTGGCGATCCTGACTCGAATAGTCTCCGGACAAATCCACGCTGGGCAGCATATCGCCCTGCTCCGCCCGCTCTGAGGCTCGAGTCGCTTCAAATTCATAATATGCAGAGGTAACAGCGGGATTACTCGCCAGCGCGGTCACTATAGCCTCGCCATAGTTAGTCACTTCCTGAGCATGCGCAGATAGCGCCGTGGCCGCAGCAATTACCACACTCGCCGATCGAAGCGCTCTGAGAATCCGAGCTTGGAAATTTTGGTTATGCAAGAGAATCACCCAATAATTAGAATCAACGCGCAGACGAACTTAAAACAAGCGCCAAAGCGGAAAAGCATCTGCCGCGTTCCAGCAGGCGTATTTTAAGGCTCCAAGGGCAGAATTACACAGTAAATCAAGGCTATACTGTGATCAGGTTCTCACTACGGCGAGCGCATGCCCTCAAACACACACGGTTGGCGGTTTATTTTGCTCACCCTCTGTTTTGTTGCCTGCCTTGGCCTGGTGCGGGGAGCGTCGCTTTCAGATGTCCTTGAGTTCGAAACGCTAAGAGCTGCCGCATTAGCACGCTTTGGCCCCGAGGCTGTGGCATCGGTAGACGAGTGGGAGCAGCTGCTTGTCAGCACACACTCAGCGGCGGTTGCTGAGCAACTCCGGGCGACCAATGATTTTTTCAATAGCCGATTGCGCTGGAGTAGCGATGAGGCAATTTACGGCGTTGAGGATTACTGGGCTACGCCGCTGGAATCTCTGGGCCTGGGTGAGGCTGACTGCGAAGACTTTTCCATCGCCAAATACATCACTCTCCTCGCACTGGGAGTCGACCCGAGCAGCTTGCGACTTATCTATGTCAAAGCTCAGCGCCCCGGCGGCCAGAGCCAGGCGCATATGGTGCTCGCGTGGTATGCGACTGCAGCTGCGGCACCACTTATTTTGGACAACATTAATACCGCGGTTCTGCCCGCGGAGAACCGTCAGGATCTGACACCTATTTTTAGCTTTAATGCCGATGACCTTTGGGTAAGCGGTACGACCGGACCTAGCAGCGCGAATCCGCAAATGCGGCTTTCGCGATGGCGACAGGTTCTGGATCGTATTGTTGACGAAGGCTTCAAGGCATCCTGGTAGGAGCGCAGCATGTCCCTCTATCGACAGTTATGGATCGCCATCGTAGTTCTGATGTTAGTGGTCTTTGGCAGTACCTTCCTGATTAACGGCGTCAGTAGCAGCCGCTATCTGGAGGAACAGCTATCCATAAAGAACAATGACGATGCCACCGCGTTGGCGCTATCGCTATCCCAGCAGTCTCTGGATCCTGTGGCACTGGAAATACAATTAGCCTCGCAGCTTGATCACGGATCCTACGAATCGATTGAGTTTAGGGACCCCGAGGGAAAGATCCTCTTTAGCCGTCAGAGGACCTTTGCTTCCAGCCCTTTCCCGGCCTGGTTATCAAAGCTTTTTCCTATCGAGGCGTCTCCGGGTTCTGCCGAGGTTACAAGCGGCTGGACGCAACTCGGCACCCTGACACTAAAAAGCCACGATGAGTTTGCCTTTGCAGAACTTTGGTCAACGGCCAAGCGCACGCTCGTTGCTCTCGTTATGGCGATCATCATCGCCGGGGTACTGGGATCACTACTCCTGAGGATCATCCTCAAGCCGCTGGAGCAGGTCGTGGAGCAGGCCGAGGCCATGGGCGAGCGACGGTTTATCTCCTTGCCAGTGCCCGCGACCCGTGAATTCGCGAAAGTCACCAGGGCTATGAACACGCTGGCGGACCGGGTTCGAGGAATGCTCACTCAGGATGCGATGCGCTTAAAAGAAAATCGTGAGTCGCAAACTACCGATCCGCGAACAGGCCTGCAGACTCGCGAGCCATTCATGGACCACCTGACCGCCCAGCTTCAATCCCAGGAGGCGGCCTCTGAAGGCGCGGTAGCGCTTACCCGCATTTACCGGCTAACAGAGCTCAATCAAATGCATGGCCGCCCCGCCATGGATGCTCTGCTAACAGATATTGGTGCTGCCCTTAGGGCCTTGGCCGAGCAGAATACTGAATTAGCCATAGCGCAAATCAACAATTCAGACTTTATAGCGCTAGCGCCCAACCAGGAGGCGCCCCTAGAGCTGGGCGAGCGTCTACGCAGCACCATCAGAGAGTCCCTCGAGCGCCACGCCATGGGCGATTTCATCGAGCTGCCGAGTGCGTGTACGAGTTATCAATCGGGCGAAACACTCAGCCAACTGATGACCGAGCTGGATGAAGCATTAATGCTGTCAGCGCATACGGACACAATGCCGGTGACGCTCGCCCAGGAAGGGGGTGTTCGTCTCTCCACTCGGTGGGAAACAGGCCTTCAGTGGGATTCACGGATTCGCGCCGCCATTGCGAAGAAAACGCTTCGCCTTGAGATATCGCCGGTAATAGACGCAGGATCATCGTTGATTCACGACGAAGCAATCCTGCAGATTTTCGCTGACGATAGCTGGCTCAGTCCCGAGGCATTTATGCCCTGGGCCCACCGTCTCTCGCTGGAGGGACTCGTTGATCGTGAAGTTATCACTCTTGCCCTGGCACAGATTCGCACGAGCAATCGTTTAACCTGCGTAAGCCTGACATTCGCCGCGCTTTCCGACGAGGAATTCCTTGTCTGGCTGGAACAGGTACTTTCTGAAGATTCAGATGCAGCGCAGTGCCTGAGCGTGTCCATGAGTGAAGCTGCGGCGTTTACGGACCCGGCGGGCTTCCACCGATTGCAGCAGTGCCTAAAAGCGCATGGGAGTCAGTTGGGCATACAGCACATCGGTCATCGCATTAGCGACGTAGGTCTGCTCACCGAGCTTGGCACCGATCACCTTAAAATCGATCAGCTCTTTGTACGGGGCGTTGATAAAAACGATGGCAAGCGAGCGCTAGTCCAAATCTATGCAAACATAGCCCGATCGCTGAACGTTCCTTGTATTGCCACCGGGGTTAGCAGCAGCGCAGAGCAAGACGCGGTGCTTCTCTGCGGTGCCACAGGTGTCACCGGGGCGGCAGTGCCCGGCAAGGTAAGCTAAATTCGGGGATCGTTGTCCAACAGGTCCAGTACGTCGGCGCCGCGCCGCAGAGCCTGGCGATCAAGAATTTTCTTCTGGGCCGGCTCTGGTAACTCGGTAAACAGCAGCACATTTTTGACGATCAAGACCTCGAGCACGTCTTCCAATACACGCACGAACTCGAGGTCCGTCAGCGCCAAAGCGCTTGACCCGGACACACCGTCCAGAAAAACCCGCAGTGCAGGATCATCATCCGCCAGCTGCTCGTCGAAGCCGCTTTGCGGCTCCAAGCTCACGGCCGAGATGCGCTTATCGCTGTCACGCTGTACAAAGGGCATCAACCACTACTCCATTTTAACGATACGACGCTGACAACTACTCAGTGCCTCCAGGGGTAAGCTTGTCATCACTGCTCGTGTTGAGCAACAAATCGATCTCCAGCGCCGCGGCGTCCGCATCACGATTGCTCGCGTCGGTGGGCTGCGCAGCGTCGGCAACAACCGTCGTTGTCTCAGTGCTGTCTTCTTCACCTGCGGGAAGAATCACGTCTCCGTCATCCACCAGCACGTCCGCTGCCGAAACACTGAAGCTCGTGTCTTCGACGAGGCTTACGCTACCATCCTGCCAGGTCAAATCTGACTGGCCATGAACGATTACATCACCCTCTGCAGCAGTGCCGGACTGGCTGTCCTCGTTGTAGTTAAGCGAAATGCTTTCTACGCCCAGATCAACCAAAGATGTCAGCTCGCCCTCGTCAGTCACACCGTCGGAGTCCGCGTCCTGCCATACAGCGAACTGGTCAAACTGTTCGTCCTGCGCATCCAGCACGCCGTCCTGGTTGGTGTCGAATACCTCGGCCACCGCTTCCATATCGGTCTCGGCGGTTTCGCTCCACTCGGTAAAAACGTACTCTTTTGAATCATCGACAGTACCCGACCGGTTAGCATCGACAACCAACAGGCCATCATCGGGTGCTACCCAGGCCGTATTCACGGACTCACCGGTCGACTCATCGGTGAACACCACGCCACTGTCGCGGGACAGATACTCAAGGCCGTCATTGTCGAGATCGATGGCTATGGGTGACTGAACACCATCTACGCTGAAAGTACCTGTAGAAGAGCCATCAAGGCGCACATTGAATGTTTGCTCAGCTGTATCTCCATCTTGATCTTCGATCGCGAGAGCACCCAAACTGAACTGGAAGTCCAGAGTTGGGACTTCATTGACGACTGTCTCACCCACGGTCACCGTGTTTAAGTTAAGACTGCCTGCGCCAGTGTTCGTCACCTCCACTGTCAATATTGTCTTTGTTGAATCGAAACCACCAAGTTCATTTATTTTCACAACTTGGCCAGCGGTAACAGGCCCCAATGTGAGGGGTTCAGTTCCCCCTTCCGCATAGGTTACTTTCACTCCGATGGTTCGGGTTGTCCCGCTGCCCGCAAATTTCTCCGTCGAAAATGAGAACGTCTCAACGCCGGTATCGAATGAGAAAATCAGGGTCTCATCAGTATCAAGATTTTGGTTTGAAACTCCCCAACCCTGGCTGCTGGCATTGACAGCGTCATCTTTCGTAACACCTGGAACGCCATCGCTACCCGTAACCGTCAAACTAAAAGTTTCGCCACTAAATTCCAAAGAGGAGACAGGGCCCCCTGCCTCTGCTAGCTGATCACCCAGGTTTACCTCGGAAATAGTCGGTTCACGCTCAAACACTTCGAGAGAGTCATCGCCAGCGGCATTAAGAGTAAGTTCACCCACCACTGTTTCGTTATCCGAATCCAGCAGCTCCAAAACCACTTGCGTAGCGCTAGCTTCCTTTATCTGTACGTTACCGCTGACCGTAGCCAGGTCAGGGTTTTGAATCGCTGATCCGTCTGCGCCAAAATCCCAATCTGCAAACTGCTGTGTATAGGTCGTTGAGACATTCGGAGCCACAAGACCAACGATGCCATCGCTGTCCGGGTCTGCCACATTGGTAAACTGCGGAACCCCGTCGACTACGTCGACGTTTACAGTCACGTTCTGAGTCCTGCCGGCGCCATCGGAAACTTCGATAGTGACTGACTGCGCATCAACCGCTGTATTCTCTCCATCGCCGTCTGCATGATCAAAAGCTTCAAGCAACTCAAAGGTTAAGGTGCTTCCGACCAGGGTAAAGGTTCCAGGAGAGGTAGTGGGCGTACCTACAATGCTGTAGCTGTAATCACCGTCACCGCCGGATACTAATGCTGACAGGTCGATGGAATCAGTCTCGTTGTCGTCGATGCCATCTACGAGAGTGTCTTCATCCACTTCAAGGTTAGAAGCGGCTGCAACGACCAAAGGATCGTCCACATTCGTCAGCGCAATATTGACCGTCGCCGTGTCCGTGCCGCCTTCGCCATCGTCAACGAGCACGTCAAGCGTGTAATCACCTACCAACGCATCATCAACAGCCTGCGTGACCGTGATTTCGCCCGTCTCCGAATTGATCGCAAAGTAACCATCGCCATTGCCTGACGTGATGCTGTAGGTCAGCGTATCGCCATCCAGATCCGTCGCACCCGCCGTGCCAACCGTCGCGCCCAACAGCGCGCCTTCCGCCAGCTCAAAGCTATAGGTATCGTCATCGTTACCGGACGTCTCGTTCACAAAGTCCGGACCCGGGTTCGTGACCGTCCACTCAAAGCTTTCGCTAACCGCCGGATTAACACCGTCAGTCGCCGTCACTTCAACCGTATACACACCGTCAACGCCACCCTGCGACGCACTGTTATCAATCGTGCCGCTGATCACGCCCGTGTCTTCGTCAATACTCAGACCCGTCGGCAAGCCCGTCGCACTGAACGTCAACGTACTGTCTACGTCCGTAAAGTTGCCGCTGATATCAACGGAAACATCCTGATCATCAACGCTATTCTGTGCGTCAAGGTCCTGACCGTCAGGCGATGAGTCATCATCAAGAATCGTGACGGTCGCCACCTGCGCAGCGCCATCGATAACCGAACCATTAGTCGGATCGCTCAGCTGAACCCGGAATGTCTCATTGATCTCGTCAATGGCGTCGCTTGTGGTGGGGATACGGACCGTCGCCGTTTCCTGTCCCGCAGCAAAGGTTAAGGTGGTCAAACCCAATGCCGTAAAGTCATCAGCTGACGCCGAGTCGGTGCCTGCCGCCAACGCCAAGGAGGCGATGCTTACGGTTTGCTGCAACGAGTTATCACCAGGTCGGGTGATCGTCACTACCGCCTCATCGCCTTCTGTTACGGACACATCCGCAACGCTGAAGGTCGAAGAAAGACCATCGTTATCAAAAATACGGATCGTACCCTGGGGGTCAGCGATGACCGCGTTACCGCTGACACCGGTGAGATTCACCAGCGCAAACTCGGTGTCTTCTACAATCAGGTCGTCAATGATCGGAACCGAAATCTGTACCGAGGTCTGACCCTCGAGGATGATCGCAGTGCCACTAACAGCCTCAAAGTCCTGACCTGCTATAGCGCCCAGGCTGGCCGTGCTCCAATCAATAGACACGTCGCCAACCGCAGGTCGATCCAGCGACAAGGTAAGAATAGCCACACCGTCGCCTTCGCCAACCGCCACAAAGTCGATATCCACAAGAGGCAAATCAACGCTGGGGTCATTATCGATAATGCCCGGCTGTAGATTCTCAGTGAAGAAATTCTCGCCTTCGACGGTGATATCGATAATTTCGATGCCCTGGCCGTCGGGGCCATCAGCATTGGGCTGCTCATCAAAGGGGTCGTCGAAGATGGGAATTCGCACCAGGACTTCTTCTGTCCCTGCAGACCAGGTAAAGCCAAAGGTCGGCAGTATCGGCTGATAGCCTGGAAGCTGGTAGGTGCCAACCTGTGCCATCACCTGCCAGGTTGCGCCACCGTCGGTGGAGTACTCCACGGGAACAATAAAGTCGTCTGCGTATTCCGCTATGTTGGAGCCAAACACCTCGGGGGTAAATTTGAAGGTGATATCCTGATCGGTGGTGAAGATCTCGGACTGGAAGAAACTGCCGTCTTCGGCTTTGAGGTCCCCAGCCAGGCTATGAGTCATCACAAACTGGTTGTACTGCGCATCCTCGGGCACGTCACCCGGATCCGCGATGATTTTGCCCTCGAACAAGTCCAGAGGCTGTACCGTTACTGACAGATTCGCCGTCCAGTCCCAAATGGTGTAACCGAATTCCAGCGACTGCAGAATTCCAGACGCTACGTCCTCGTTCGAGATCACATCGCTGTCGAGCTCGATAGAACCCGTGCGTGTCTCGTCATCGTAGACAATGGTTCCCGCCGCGACCTTGGTGCCGTCAGCGCGAGTAACAAACGCCGCAGTGCCTTCGGCAATTTCGACTTCAAGACCCGCGAGATTCGACTGCTGGGGTATGGCATTGGCGAGTAGTCCCTCAGCACTGAAATCAATGCTGCTGGCCTCGGGATCATTCATGTCGATGAGGTTGGAGAAGTACGTGATGACACCGCCATCGGCTTCGATAACGTCCGAGAGGCGCTCATCAAACGCCTCTGGCTCGCGATCGCCACCCACGGCATCGTCACGGATAGTCTCGATGACGTGATCGATCGCTTCGCTCTCAAAGGTATTTTCAAAGGGAAACTGACCGTCTGGATCCGCTTCGGACTGGCGCGTGAACTCGATGCCAACATGATCCAGCGCATCGGAGATCTGGTTCTTCCAGGAGTCCATGAGGTTCAGCTGCTCGCCGGTGTCGGGGTTTACGTAACCCTCAAAGGCGGCGCGCGTCTCAGCGGTGATATTGATACCGTTCTCAAAAGCTTCTTCGCGGTTGATCACGGCATTGGTTTGCAAGCCGTCACTAAGATCACCATCGGTGAGATCTGCATCCAGGGCCTGTAAAAATATCGCGGTGTTCTCGACGTACTGATCGTTGGAGTTAGCCAGCGACAAGCCCGCAATATCGTGGATAAACAAGATTCCCGTTTCGGGCACGTTGCCCGCGCCAAAGTCACCAACGATGACATCGCCTACGGTAAACACGATGCGCTCGCCGTCCTCATAGGAGAACGAACCCGGCGTCCCTTGGTCACCGGTTAGGCCCGTTCCTGTGACCGTGCCTTCGCCATCGTAAGTTGTGTAGGTAACACCGTTGACCCAGTTATCCGTGAATTGAGCAATTTCCCGGGCGTTGCTAATGGTCAACCCGACCGTTGCCGCATTGGAAATCAAGCCATCATCATCAGTAACGGTATAGGTAAAGCTATCCAAGCCGTCGTAATCGTCGTCGGGCGTGTAGGTCACCGTGCCGTCAGGGTTGACCGTCACACTGCCGTTGCTCGGGCCGTTAACAATGCTCACGCTGCCCGGTACCAGCGTACCGTCGCTGTCACTGTCGTTGGTGAGAACGGTGATCGTTGCAGCGGTGTCTTCGGTGAGTGACGCACTGTCATCACCGGCAAAAGGTGCAAGATTCTCCGCAGGCGGCGGAGGCGGTGTAGTGGGCTCATCAGCGACATTGACCGTTACGGTCGCGATGTCTGTGTTTCCATTACCATCCGTGACCGTGTAGGTGAAAGTATCGCTGCCACTGAATCCATCGTTTGGCGCATAGCTAAAGGTACCGTCGGCATTGACGGTCACGCTGCCGTTTGCAGGGTCTGTGTTGCCCGTTACCGTGAGCGCATCGCCTTCGGGATCGCTGTCATTGGGCAGTACGTTGCCGCTCAGAGGCGCTTCGAATGCTGTCGCAAACAGATCATCAACCGCAGTTGGCGCTTCGTTGACGACGGGTGGCGGGGGTGGAGGCGGCGGCGGTGTGCCAGTATCTTCGTCGATGACAAGCGTCACCGTAGCTTGAGACGTGTTGCCGCCCTCATCAGTTACCACGTAGGTAAAGCTGTCTTCACCGCTAAAACCGTCATTCGGGGTGTAATCAAAAGTACCGTCGGCGTTCATGCTAACGGTGCCGTTGGCCGGCTCGGAGGTCTCGGTAACCGTGAGCTTAGTGCCCTCAGGATCACTGTCATTGCTTAACACATTGCCCGTAAGCGGCAGACCAAAACCACCAGCAAACTCATCATCAACGGCAACGGGAGGCTGATCGACGGGAGGCTCGGGTTCGGGTTCTGGCGTTGGCTCAGGCTCTGGCGCTGGGTCGGGAGTCACGTCAGGAGGTGTTTCTACAACCGGAGGTGCCGACACCTGATCATCGGGCTCAATTGCGTTCTGGACGGCAAGAAGCTGCAGGTCGTTGTCAGCCTCGCCCTGGGAGGGCGCGAGTTCTTCTGCGGTGGGTCCTGCCCGCAGGCTTGCAAATTCGGGGAGATCAAAACCAATGCGTCCAAGGCGAACAAAGGAACTACCTTCGTCCTCGGGACCACCGGCAGCCGGCGCTTCAAGGTTATCCAGGATATCGCCGTCGCCCTCAAGGGCCTCGACTACTGCTGCAATAGTTGGATCTTGCACCGCAGCTTCTGATGCGCTGTCTGCGGTCTCTGCCAGCAATTCGCCATTGAGTAACATCTCTTGGTCATCAGCGAGCTGAATCGATGGCATATCGGGAACCAAAAGCTCCGCCACAGCACCGGTCGCAGGGGCCAATACCTCGCCCTCAAAAACGGTGTCTCCGGTGTTTAGTTCGCGCAGTGCTCCCTCGGGAGAACGGGCAAAAACCTTGCCTTCGCGAATATCTACAGTGCCGATTGCTTGAGCCATAACGTTCATTACCAATACATTGAATTCCAGACATATACGATAGGGTTCCAGAGCACAAAACGGTATGTACTAAAGGGCAGAAACGGCAACGAAACCGGGGAAACAGTGATGCAGGTCACAAGTACAGGAACCAGAGCCCTGCGGGGTGTCTAGTGAATGGGTAAACGGTTTACGTAGAGAGCCAGCTGCACACGATCGCGCAGCCCGAGTTTCTCGAAAATCACGGTGAGATTAGCCTTGACCGTGCGCTCACTCACCTCCAGCGCCTCGGCGATTTCGCGGTTATTAAAACCCCGCCCCACCATGAGCGCGACCTCCTCCTCCCGAGGGGTAAAGTCAGCAAAGTACTGCTGTGCCGGGGGCGCTTTGCCTGTATCAAGACGCTGGCCCACGGTGATCAGACGCTGTACCAGCGCCGGGGGCATCCACAAGCCGCCTTTTGCCACGACTTCGGCTACTTCTTGCAGCTGCTGCGGTGCCGCCTCTATGTGACAGTAGCCGCGCACACCCTGACCCAGCAAACTAAAGGCCTCAGACTCGCTAGGGTTTGCACTCAAACCCACCACCCAATGCCCCGCCTCTACCAGGCGGGCGACAGTGGTCTCGGCATCGTCCGGCGCAGTCTCCAGATCGACCCAGACAAGTTGCTGCCCGTCCGTAACATCCGCAAGGCTTTGAACCTGCTGCAAGTCCGGAAACGCGCTCAGCCAACGTGCCCGGGGACCCGGCTGGGAACTCAAAAACACCATTGGCATTATCGCTCCGACAAGGCTCGCTGACGCGCTCGAAGCACCGGTTTCATGAGATAGGCGAGCACGGTTTTCTTGCCGGTAATCACATCCACTTCTACCGTCATACCCGGAATAATCGGACTCTCGGGGCCGAAATCGGCCTGATCGGTGCGCACCGACACCTCGTAAAACGCATTGCCGTCCTCATCCAGTACCGTATCCGCAGCGATTTGCTCCACTCGCCCTTCCAGACCGCCGTAGACCACAAAATCGTAGGCCGTGACTTTGACGTTGGCCCGCTGTCCCGGTGCCAGAAACGCGATGTCCTGAGGGCGCACTCGTACCTCCAAAAGCAGGGTGTCGTCTGCCGGCACCAGCTCCACAATATCCCGACCGGGCAACACCACCCCGCCCACGGTGTTGTAATACAGCTGGTTGACCGTGCCGCTTACAGGCGCGGTAAGGTTGGTCTGCCGTACGCGGTCCGATAGTCCCGAGGCAGCCTGGCGCAGCGCATTGATCCGCGTCATGGTCTCGGTAAGCTGCTCGCGAGCCTCGTTAGAAAACTCCAATTCTACCGAGTTCACCCGTCCCTCGGCCTCGGCGATGGCCGAGCTCACACGGTTGATCTGCGCCTGCGTCTGGGCAAGCTCGCCACTGGCGCGGTTGACCTCACGCTCCAATCGCAGAATTTCCACTTCGGAGACAGCACCAGAAACAACCATGGGCCGGGTAACATCGAGCTCCTGCTGAGCCAGACGCTGCTCGGTGCTTAGCTGAGTCTCCCGTGCTCTTAGCTCGGCCAGCTCTTCGCTACGCTGCTGCAGCTGCTCGTTTGCAATGTCGCGCTCCACGTCTCGACTGCGCAGGGACGACTGATAAAGCTGGTCCTCCTGCTCCACTACGTCCGGGAGCTCATTCAGCATGAGCTCTGTTGGGGCAAAGGGAGCGCCCTCCGCCATGGCACGCAAACGAGAAGCCTTAATACTGAGCCCGCGCAGCTCAACCCGGTTCTCACCCAGGGTCGCCTGGGAGCGGGTTTGGTCCAATCGAAGAAGCAGGTCGCCGGCCTTGACCACATCGCCTTCACTGATAAGGATTTCGCGAACTACACCGCCGTCCTGGGAACCGATCACCTGTACCTGCTGGGAGGGAATCACCTTACCCTGCCCCCGGGTAACGGTATCGATCTCGGCCAGAGACGACCACAGGATAAGCAGCACAGTCACTGCCGCGATGCCATAGAGCAAACCACGGGCACGCAGGGGTTCATCCTCGATAGCCGCACGATCCGCCAGTGCACTCCAGCCCAGCTGCCGCGCCGGCTCGGGCCGCACGGCGGATTTTAAGGCTGCTTGCACGGTCTGGGCACTCGCGGGCGATGTTTGCTTGTCAGGGCTATCCGTCATTGCGCTTTACCAATACGACCCTGCTGCAATGCAGCCACTACGCTGTCCTTAGGACCATCGGCAACGATACGCCCCGAGTCCACAACGATGATGCGATCGACCAGCTCCAGTAAGGCATTGCGATGGGTGACCACCACCATGGTGCGCCCTTCGATAAAGGTTTTGAGATTCTCGATCACGACCTTCTCGGTGGAGTTGTCCATGGAGCCGGTAGGCTCATCCAGCAGCAGAATATTGGGCTCGTGCACCAGCGCCCGGGCCAGTCCAATACAACGTCGCTGGCCGCCAGAGACAGAATCCCCGCGCTCGCTGATGGGCATATCAAAACCGCTGGGATGCCGGTTCACAAACTCTGCAAGCCCCGCGCGCTCGACGGCGCTTAGCAGCGCGGCGTCAGTCAAACCACGGTGCGCCAGGCTGAGATTATCCCGCAGGCTGCCATGAAACAGCGTCACGTCCTGAGGCACATAGCCGATGGCCTGGCGATACTCCCGGGGATCAAGCTGGCGTAAATCAATACCATCGATGAGCACCTCGCCTTCGGTAGGCCGGTACAGCCCCATAGCGAGCTTTTCGAGGGTGGTCTTACCCGATCCCACGCGCCCCAAAATGGCCACGTGCTCGCCGGGCTTGACCGTAAACGATACGCCGCGCAATGAAACCGACTCGGCAGCGGGATAGCTAAACGCCACGTCTTTAAACTCGATGCTGCCGGCAAAGTTTTCGCGAGACAGATAAGCGCCATCTTTGCGGTGATCTACGGGCGAGTCGAACATCGCATCCAGAGAGGTCAGGGCAATGCGTGCGTTGTGGTACTGGGTAATCAAACCCGCGAGCTGCCCAAAGGGTGCTACCGAGCGGCCCGCCAGCATGGTGCAGGCAATCAAGCCACCCATGGTCAGTTCACCGGCCGAAATCAAATAAACACCGGTGATAATCACGCTCACGGTAATTAACTGCTGACACCAGGCGGTGGCCTGGGTCACCGATGAGGAGGCGAGCTTGCTGCGCACGCCAATGCCCGCCAAGTACCGCGTGCTGTCCTCCCACTTACGCTGCATGACGGATTCAGCGCCCATGGCCTTTAGGGTCTCTAATCCGGTCAACGACTCGATCAGCGTGGCATTACGCATGGCACCGGCTTGATAGGAGCTTTCGGTGAGGCGCTGCAATCGCGGACGCATAAGCAGTGCAAAGCCCACCAGTAAGACGATACCCGCCAACACAGGAACCAACACCGGCCAGGCAATCCAGCCAATCACCACAAAGAACAGAATTGCAAAAGGCAGATCAATAACGCTATTGATGGTGGCCGAGGCAATAAAGTCCCGCAGGGTTTCGAAGGAGCGCAGGTTGACCGCAAAAGAACCCACAGAGGCCGGGCGATGCTCCATGCGCATACCCAGGGCCTGCTCCATGATCTTGGCGGACAGATCGATGTCCACCCGACGACTGGCAAGGTCAATAAAGTAGTTGCGCAGCGTACGCAGCGTGACATCGCCGATAAGCACCACGAACATGCCGGCTGCCATCACCCACAAAGTCTCGAAAGCCGCATTGGGCACCACTCTGTCATAGACGTTCATGGTGAACAGCGGCAGCGCCAGGGCAAACACGTTAATAAAGAAGGCCGCAAAGAGGACATCGCGATAGACCGGGCTGTTTGCGCGGATGGCACTCCAGAACCAGTGACCCTCATTGCCCATTATCGCGGTATCCGCCACGCGCTTATCGACCTTGAATTTTGGACGTGCCAGCAATACGTGCCCTGTCGCTTTGGCCGACAGCGCTTCGAAGGTCTCGGTGACTTCGGTGTCGATAGCGAAGGGATACACAATGCGCGCGGCGCCGTTCGCATTGGCGCCCATATAGATGCAGGCGCTGTCTTGTAAAAGCACAATCGCGGGTGTGACCGCATCGGGAATCTTATCGATGGCAATGTGGGTAAGCCGCGCGTTCAGGCCCGCCCGCTCTGAGGAGCGTAACAGCAGATCCGGTGTTAACCCCGCATCACCCACAGGCAGCGCTGCGGTGAGGGACTCCGCCGTCGCTGGCAACTGGTGATGGCGTGCCACAAATAGCAGGCAATCCACCAGAGGGTCATGTTGGGGGGTGGTCATGCCTGTTTGGGTCTCCTAAGAGGTCATTTCGGCTGGCGATGTTACCAGTCGAACATCAGTTTGCGGGGGAATCCTGCCATTGCGCATCCAGTTTGTGAGAGGTGGGTCGCAGTTAGAGCAGCAAAAACTTATCCGGTTTTACTACTGCTGGATTTTTCTGCTCCCTCGTCCTACTCTTTTAGTGGCTGAAACTCCGTCTTGGACTGAGAGAGGCGTGACTGATAACAGAGCGTTACCACAATGTGGTGGATACCTCGCGAAGAGCAATGCGTGCCATACTGCACACTCAAAGTCACACTTGGCGTCAGGATTCTTTACAAGGACTCCCTCGCTGCCGCTCTATGTTATTGATTTATATGTAGATTATTTTATGGCGTGCTAATTGCTTGTTACGTCGGACTTGACGAATTGGGCGACCGAGCTAGGGTGCAAAACACCGCTGGGGGGCCGATTCCAAATTACAGCCACGAGTCTGCCAGCAGCATCTCTTGGTTAGAAACGAGCGAGAAAGTAACGTTATGAAGATGTTAAGCCTTACAGGGATTGTATCGGTTGCCGCGGCACTTTTATCGCCTGCGGCAGTCGCCGACCCCTTTGCGTTGACAGACGATATGAGATGCGGACTCGGAAACGCATCCGGTGGCGAGGTAACTTACTTTGAAAACGGTAAAAAAGCTGGCCAAGTAAAAAAAGATGACACGTTTGACCTGTCAGTCAACGATGTCACGTCGGGCAACGTGAGCGCCACCGACTGCTGGGGCCCCGTGGTTAAGGGTGAAACGTACAGCGAGTACGATGCCTCTGGGAACCCTTGGGAGGATGGCAATGGCGCCGGGGATGATCAGGTTGACAAGCCCATTGATTACCCAACTTTTCCCGACATCTCCCCTGACGATCAAGGCTTTTTTGTCTATTCCGTAGAAGAGCCAATAAGCGAATACAATGGCATTTTATTCGAGCGGGTAGTCAAGCAGAATAACGATGGCTCTGCAGGCGAGACGGAGAATGGTTACGACGCTTCCATAGATATAACGAACGGTGTAGGTGAAACCAGCGGCGACTGGGCGATCACTGGCGATAGCCTTATTGAAGGCGGTAGTGCTCCTTCGCTATTAGAAAGATCAACCTAGTGGTTCAGTGTCGTCGGTTTTCTTTACAGTCACAAGGGGCTTGTCCCGCGCGGCGCCACTTCTGTGAGTCCCGTCACAGGCGCAAGAGCGATAAATCGGCACTGGCTGCTGCATCTCTATCCAAAATACCCTTCACATCCACTACAAAGCCCCCGCCACTCATTCGCTGGGCAAAGGTATCCAGCGACCGCTCTCGGTACTCCAGGTGCGGCACGGCCAATATCATGACTTGAGCTTTTGGCAACGAGTCCCAGTCTGTCAACGTGATGTCGTGTTCGGCCAAGGCATCTGTCTCAGAGGCCATGGGGTCATGCACAAAAACCTGGCAGCCAAAAGACTGCAGTTCCTGCACAATGTCCGGCACGCGGGAATTTCGCAAATCCGGGCAATCTTCTTTAAACGTTAGCCCCAAAATGTTGATCACAGCTCCGGTGATAGGCAGCCCGCGACTCGCGAGCTGTTTAACAGTCTGCTCCGCAATGAATTTGCCCATACCATCATTGATTCGACGCCCCGCCAGAACGACCTGCGGATGGTAGCCCGCGCGCTCTGCTTTGTAGGTTAAATAGTACGGATCCACGCCTATACAGTGCCCGCCCACCAATCCCGGCTTGAAGGGGAGAAAGTTCCACTTGGTACCGGCCGCCTCGAGCACATCCAATGTGTCGATACCCAACCGGTCAAATATCATGGCCAGCTCATTCATCAGGGCAATATTGAGGTCGCGCTGGGTGTTTTCTATGACTTTCGCCGCCTCAGCAACTTTGATGCTGGCTGCGCGGTGGATGCCCGCGGTCACCACCGACCCATAAAGATCAGCGAGAGTATCGAGGGTATCGGGCGTATCTCCAGCAACAACCTTAACAATGCTCTCCAGGCGGTGGGTTTTATCGCCCGGATTAATACGCTCGGGCGAGTATCCAACGTAAAAACCCTCTCCTGTCGGCGCCCCCGGTCGTCCAGCCCAGGGCAATCCAGAGCTCTCCTCGAGGATGGGTACGCATACCTCCTCAGTGCAACCGGGGTATACCGTGGATTCAAATACGACGATAGAACCCGGCTTCATGTGCTGACCGACGGCGAGTGAGGCGCCTTCCAGTGGCAACAAATCCGGTCGCTTTGCATCATCAATAGGCGTCGGAACCACCACCACAATGATGTCAGCATCCGTCAACGCCGAGGGATCGCTGGTCAGTTCGAGATGATTGGCAGCGGATAGCTGGTCACCCGTCACCTCTCCACTCGGATCATGTCCCTGACGATAGGCGTCCAGCTTGGACTCATTCAGATCAAATCCGATGGTTCGCTGCTGCGCTCCAAAAGCGACTGCTAATGGCAGCCCAACGTAGCCAAGGCCCACAATGGCTACTGTGTCCCGGTTCTCCAATTTCTGCTCCCTGCGTTTACAGCAACAGGGGGAGAGTATAGGGTCGAACGTCATCGAAGGGCAGGAAGATTCTTGTGAACGGCAACATCGGTTTACTAACCCATTCCATCGCGGCGCTGAGTTACTTGCTGGTCAGTCTTTTACTGCTCACGCAATGGCGTGTGCGCCCTTTAGGGCCTGCGCTCTTCGCCGCGACAGCGGCTACAGTGCTCTGGGCCGCAACGGTCAGCCTGGATGCCTGGGATTTTGGTCTCAGCGCTGAGCGACGACTCCTTAAGAACATCTGGTTGGAGGCGCGAACGGGTATTGGCGGTCTTCGTGGTTTTCGCTTCAACAGTGACAGTGGCCAAGTCGAGGACCCCGACATCAGCGTGGGCTCCCGTGGCTTCTTTGCACTGTCCCTTAAGCTAAGACCAGCGATGCTGCCTTAAACATCGCCGGTCTGTCTTACTCTCTATCTTTCTCTTCCTCAGTTCCTAAGCCGCGCTCGCCGCCAGCGCCTGATCGATATCCGCGATGATGTCATCGACATGCTCTATGCCGATAGACAAGCGCACCATGCTCTCGCTGACTCCCGCGGATGCCAATTCCTCGGCATTGAGTTGACGGTGGGTCGTGCTCGCCGGATGACAGGCCAATGACTTCGCGTCACCAATGTTCACCAATCGAAGAATCAACTGCAGCGCATCAATAAAGCGTCCGCCCGCCGCGTGCCCCCCTTCCAGCTCAAAACTAATGATGCCCGAAGCGCGACCGCCGCAGATTTTCTGGCAGGTCTCTGCGTAAGGACTATCAGCTAGCGTCGCGTAGTTGACCTGCTTTACTAACGGATGCCCCAGGAGATAGTCGGCGACTTTCTCTGCATTTTCACAATGGCGCTCCATGCGCAGTGCTAAGGTCTCCAGACCCTGCATAATCAGGAATGCGCTATGGGGCGCCAGCGCTGCTCCGGTGTTACGCAGGGGCACCACGCGGCAGCGACCAATAAATGCGGCGGGGCCCAGAGCCTCGGTGTACACGACACCGTGATAGGACGGATCCGGGGTATTCATGACCGCAAAGCGCTCCGGCTGAGCAGCCCAGTCAAACTTGCCAGAATCGATAATCGCACCACCAATCGTCGTGCCATGACCGCCAATGTATTTGGTCAGTGAGTGCACAGCGATATCTGCGCCGTGATCAAAGACCCGGCACAACAAGGGCGTAGCGACGGTGTTATCCACGATCAACGGTACTCCAGCCGCGTGGGCGATATCCGCCCAGCGCTGAATGTCGACGATGTTGCCTGCGGGATTTCCGATGGACTCACAAAACAGCGCTCGGGTGTTGTCATCGATGAGCGACGCAACGGTGTCGAAGTCATCGGCCTCGGCGAAACGCACCTCGATTCCCTGACGGGGAAAGGTGTGTGCAAACAGGTTGTAAGTGCCTCCATAGAGCTGCGAGGTGCTTACGATGTTATTGCCCGCCTCGGTAATGGCCTCAATAGCGTAACGAATCGCCGCCATACCCGATGCAACACTCAGGGCGCCTACTCCACCCTCGAGCTGCGCCAGGCGCTCTTCCAGCACCCCGTTTGTAGGGTTCATGATGCGGCTGTAAATGTTTCCCGGCACGGCCAGGTTAAACAGATCGGCGCCGTGCTGAGTGTCATCAAATGTAAACGATGTTGTTTGATAGATGGGTGTGGTCGCGGCGCGAGTATTGCCACGGTCGCCCTCGTAGCCCGCATGCAGGGCGATAGTCTCCGGTTTCATGTTTGTCTTCTCGTTTTAAGTAGATATTGGTATCTGAATCTTGGGGTCTTGCCGCTGATCAATCAGCAGGGGCTATCCTGAGCCTCAGGCACTCTGAATTGCAAGAGCGTCCTGCTACAATTCCGATCGGGACAATCGCATTTTGCCTTTCGCAAGAACACAGGTTTCATCATAGTTTTTACATCAAACAAGGATCGTCGTTATGCGCACAGCGCGCTTGTTTTTTATCGCACTAGCACTGTTTTCGCTCAGCGCTCAGGCTCAGTGGGCGGGCCCCAGCACGCAAAGGGCAGGAAAGTGGGAGACCAACTTTGGTCTGTATCTCACCAGCTCCGAAAGCAGTGACGGCTTAAACGAGTCATCCGTCGACATTGATAGCGGTTACGGATTTGGGTTCGGTGTTGGTTACAACTTCACGCAGCACCTCGCCCTGCGCTTTGATGGCGCCTGGTCCCGCGCTGACTACGATGCGATTCTCGATACCGAAGACGAGGGCCTGGTAGAAATCAACCACCGTCTGTCTGCGTTCACGGGCCAGTTTAACGGCGTCTGGAACATATTGGAGGGTCCTTTTACACCCTACCTGCAAGCCGGTATCGGCTGGACATTTCTGGACTCCAATGTGACCGACGGACCTCCGACGACGGGATGTTGGTGGGATCCCTGGTGGGGCTACATTTGTAGTGGTTTCTACTCCACGTACAACGAAACTAATTTCAGCTACAACGTGGGCGCCGGGCTGCGCTACGAGTTTGGTCGCGGCATGTTTGTGCGCGGTGGCTGGGAACGAACAGCCATTGATGGAGGAAGTGGTGCCGATCCTGAATTCGACGCCTTTCGTGCTGAAATTGGCTGGCTTTTCTAGGCTTACAATAGCCGCCAGCATTAGCCTGTTGTAAACAGAGGGTAAAAGGTCATGAATAAAACGTTTTGCCGGAACAAGGCGGTCGTGATTGCCAGCGGTCTGGTATCAGCGATGTTTGTATCGTCCGTCGTTGCCGCCGAAGACGGCATGAGCAACAGCACTGAGAACCCCCTCAAAGGCATGACCGCGGTAGAAGCCAGCAAAGGTCTCGAGCTACCGACAGGCAGCGACAACAGTGAAGTTGCTCAGGGGCGCTATCTCGTAGGCCTCCTGGGCTGCGCGAGCTGCCACACTGACGGCGCTTTAATCGGCAAACCGGATCCGAACAAGACGCTGGCCGGCTCCAGTATTGGCATCGCCTACAGTAACCCCATGGTCAACAACTACCCGGGGGCAGTTTATCCACCTAATCTGACGCCGGATAAAGAAACGGGGCTCGGCGAATGGTCGCTGGAAGAAGTCGTCACACTGCTGCGCAGCGGCAAAACCCGCCACGGGCGTCAGACCATGGCCATCATGCCCTGGACCAGCTACGCCCAGTTGAGTGAAAGTGACGCGACAGCCATCGCCAGTTACTTACTGTCTTTGGAACCGATAAAGAATCGCGTCCCCGAGCAGGTCAGACCCGGCACCCCCGCAAGAACACCTCTGGTGCATGTGGGTCTCTATCGAAGTCGCTGATCCGCTGCGGGCTTAAATCACCAAAGTCTTCTGATAGCTCATCTCTCGAATCGCGTACTTAAGCCCTTCGCGACCGATACCGCTATCCTTTACCCCCCCAAACGGAAAGTGCTCCGCCCGAAACCCCGGGCCATCATTACTGGCCAGAAGTCCCACTTCCAATTCATCAAACAGACGGCGGATAACAGCAAGGTCCTGAGTAAACACACCTCCCTGAAGGCCGCAGGGGGAGCTGTTAACCAATGCAATCACTTCATCCAGCGTGTCGAATTGGCGCAGCGGCAGTACGGGACCAAAAGTTTCTTCAGCGACCAGCGTGGCAACATCGGGCACCCGCTCCAGGACCGTGGGCCACAAGAGGTTGCCCTCACGCTTGTTCCCGCAGGCAAGCAGTGCGCCCTGGGATAAGGCGTCATAGATGCGTCCACTGATCTCATCGGCGGCCTGAGCGTGGATCACGGGCCCTACAAAAGTACTGTCCAGAGCGGGGTCTCCCACTTCAAGAGCGCCGGTTGCTGTGACTAGCGCATCTCTAAAGCGCGCATACACGTCGCTATGCACAAAAACACGCTTGGCGGCAGTGCAGCGCTGCCCCGCCGTCGCAAAGCGCTGATTGATTGCCGCAGCGACGGCCGCATCGATGTCGGCGTCGGGCATGATTATCAGCGGGTCGTTCCCTCCCAACTCGAGCAGCAGCTTTTTAAAGCCCGCTGCTTTCGCGATTGCCCTTGCGGCAGCAGTGCCCCCGGTAAAGTTAATCGCCTTTATCTGTGGGTGCGCCACTAGATCAGCCATTGCCGGTACATCAGGAATACACAGCTGTAGCGTCTCTTGCGGCATACCCGCCTCGTAGCAAAGCTCCACCAGACGCTTTGCTGAGCTCGTATTCTGAGGCCCCGGCTTAAACATCACGGCGTTACCCGCGGCAAAGGCGGGTCCGAGCTTGTGCATTGCGATGTTGATCGGAAAATTAAAAGGAGTGATGCACAACACTGTTCCCAAAGGCCGCCACACCACAACACCTATGCGACCACGGGTTGGCGGATAGGCGTCGGAGTCCAAGGCCTCGCCAGCAATCTGTCGCGCTTCTTCCGACGAGGCGATAGTCGTATTGATCGCCCGGTCCAACTCAACACGGGCATCAGAAATCGTCTTGCCTATTTCTGCCGTAACCAGCGCCGCAAGCTCTTCGCGGTTTTCGCTTAACAAGTGCGCCAAGCGCCGCAGAATGTCCGCTCGTTCATGCGCCGGCAGCTGCCGCTGGATCTCCTCGCCACGGCGCAGAGCTGCGAGTGCCGCACTGATATCGCCCGCCTCAGCGTAGGCATACTCTGCAAGTAGTTCGTTGTTCCAGGGGTTAACAACCGAGTAACTCGTCATGCGCGTTTCTCTTGTCACTTCGTCGACGTAGTGACGCCATTGTCCGCGCTTCTCACCTCCAAAAACCAGCCCTATCGGGTGGCCTCTTTATGAATTGTCTTGCGGGCAACTTGTGTTGAGCGCCACAGCCGGTATGGTCGACCCTACGATGCCAGAGATAACTTCATGTCCCAGTCCATAGATGCCTCCGTCGAAGCCCTCATAAAACCCCTCGCAGACGGTCTTGCGGCGTTCATCTTTTACGAAGTTCCCATCGCGGGCATTCCTGTTCCCTGGATTGTGATGTGGCTCGCCATTGCCGCGAGCTTCTTTACCGTGTATCTCGGATTTTTGAATATCCGTGCCTTTCCCCTCGCCATCAGAATCATTCGCGGGGATTATCACGATCCGGCAGCACCGGGCGAGATTTCGCATTTTAAGGCCGTTGCCACAGCGGTCTCAGGCACTGTAGGTATCGGCAACATCGGCGGCGTGGCGGTGGCGATCAGTATTGGAGGACCCGGCGCGGCCCTCTGGCTGGTGGTCGCGGGATTACTGTCCATGTCTACCAAACTGGTGGAGTGCACCTTGGGCGTAAAGTATCGCCGGCACAATCCCGACGGTTCGGTCTCCGGCGGGCCCATGTACTACCTCGAACACTGGCTTCAGATCCGCAAGTGGCCAAAACTTGGAAAAGCACTGGGCGCGTTTTATGCGGCCAGTCTGATGATTGGCTGCCTGGGCATTGGCAACATGTTTCAGTCCAATCAGGCCTATGTGCAGTTCGTGAACATCAGCGGTGGAGAACAGAGCTTTTTTGCCGACAAAGGCTGGCTGTTTGGCATCGGTATCGCCGTGCTCGTGGGCCTGGTGATTATCGGCGGGATTCGCACCATCGCCGGCTTTGCGGCGAAGGTCGTTCCGGCCATGGCCCTCCTGTATGTGATTTCAGCGCTGGTGATTATCACCTTAAGCTACGCCGAAATCCCTCAGGCGCTGGCGCTGATATTCAGCACTGCCTTTACGCTGGAGAGCGCCACAGGCGGCATGGTCGGCGCCATGATCGTCGGCTTTCAGCGCGCGCTGTTTTCTAATGAGGCCGGCATTGGCTCCGCTTCTATTGCGCATTCAGCCGTGCAAACCGAGGAACCGGCCTCCGAAGGCCTGGTTTCTCTCTTAGAGCCGTTTATTGATACCGTGGTGATCTGCACGCTCAGCTCACTGGTAATCGTCGTCACCGCCTTCCCCAATGGTTTGATGGATAGCGGACTCGAAGGTATCGCGCTCACTTCAGCCGCCTTTGCCCACCATGTCAGCTGGGCCCCCTACCCTCTTGCCGTCGCGGCGCTGTTATTTGCCTTCTCGACCGCAGTGTCCTGGAGTTATTACGGCTTGAAAGCCTGTACCTACCTCCTGGGCGAAGGCGCGCTGGTTCAGAACATCTTTAAGTTCGTGTTTTGCGCGTTTCTGGCGCTGGGCTGCATGATCCAACTGGAGTCAGTGCTGGCGTTCTCCGATGCCATGGTGTTTCTCATCTCGATACCCAACATCATCGGCTTGTATCTGTTCGCTCCCGAGGTAAAAGCTGAGGTTCAGCGCTACCGCAAGGGCATCGCTGACGGCAGCATTCCGCGCTACGTACCGGCGGATTGACCCGGAGCGCGGGAGCGCAGTATCAGTACGACGATCAAAGCGAACATGGCCGTCCCTGCAAACGCCAGCGGAAAGCCCGCGGTATCTGCAACGCCTCCCACAAGCAGCGCACCCAAAGCCGGTGTGCCCATAGCAACAACCGCCCAGAGGCTCATAACCCGGCCCCGGTAGCTTTCGTCAACGGTTAACTGCGTGAGCGCCTGACAACCCGTGCCAATGGTTGTTGCGCATCCCGCAATCAATCCCACCGCCAGAGCGACGATCCACACCTCGCTCCATAGCGCGGCAGTAAGCGCTGTCATCGCCGAAATAGACAGTCCCAACAACACCAGGTGATACAAGCGTCGCAGGCGCCCACTTTGTCTCGAGACCAAGAGGCCACCAAGGATAGAGCCGGTTCCCGCAGAGGCTGTGAGGGTTGCGAGCGTGGCAGAGTCTCCAGCGAGGAGCTTTCCCGAAACCGCCGGTAACAGTTCGATCATCGTGCGCCCCAGGATGCCGCTGGCCAGGGTCAGCAAAAATACCTGACGCAGCATGGCGTCCCGGCGAAGATAAGCAAAACCCGCGCGTAACTGCGTAAAGAACGACCCCCGCTCCTCTCTGGTCTTTGCTCTTTCAGTGCCGCTGACGCGGGTCAACAACAGAGCAGCGCCTATGCAGATCAATGCCGATATCGCAAAAGCCGCTGGCACCGAAGACACAACGAGCAACCAGGCACCCAGCGCCGGACCAATAATCCGCGAGGTGTTAAAGATAATTGCCGAGTAGCCAATCGCGCTGGGCAAGGCCCCCCGCTCCACCAATCGTGGCAGGAAGGCGAGGCGAATAGGCGTATGCGCCGAGGTAACAGCACCAAATGAGAGTGCCAGCGCAGAAAGAGCGGGCAGCTCAAGCAAGCCGAGTGTGGCCGTGATTGCCGCAAGCCCGGCGAGCAAGCCCACAAGGGTAATGGTGACCAAAAGACCGTTGCGAGGATTAATGCGATCCGCGGTGATACCGAAGATGGGTGTTAGCAAAAATGCCGGGACAAGCATCAGCCCGGCAATACTACCCACCCAAAAAGCGGATGCCGTAAGCTCCCAGGCGGTCCAGCCAAACAGAAAGCGAATGATCCAGCTGCCCAGCGTCGATAGGCAGGTGGACGGAAAATAGCGGCGAAAGCGAGGCTGACTAAAGGCCGAGCTGTGCCCGGCTTCCGTCAGCGTCGTGTCTGTGTCTTCCTTTGCAATACGCTCGATTACTCAGGTTTTTTGAATAGCAGCGTCATGCGGTTTGACTCGCCAATCGCTGTCATCGCCGCGGCCATCTCGGGATTATCTTTGCTGCCTGACAGACCTGGAGGCAGGCGCCAAACGATATCCTCTGCCGTCGGCTGATCCAGGGGATTTACATTGATGTCGGACTCGCCCACCAACTCAAAGCCCGCGGCTTCAAACTGGGCAATCACAAAGCTCTTTTTCAGATAGCCTGCGGAGCCGTCCGCCCAGGCATCCGCTGCATCTTCGCTGGCCATATGCTGAACCACACCGACGATACCGCCGGGCTTGAGTACGGCCTTGGCATTCATCAACGAGGTGGTGAGATACCCACCCTCAGCTTCGAAGCGCGCCAGGTTGTGTAGAGCGCGAATAAACAAGGCGGCATCTGCTTTGCCTTCCAGTCGCTCGGGCAAATCACCGAACTGGAACGCATCCAATTCTGCTACCGGCGTGTCAAACCAAGCGCGAGCCTCTGCAAGCCAATCATCGACCCAGGTCTCCTTGGCCTTGAGCTGCTCCTCCGTAAAAAAGCCAAACAAGGGAAACATCGTCGGACTGTAGTCCACGCCTACCAGAGTGCCTTCAGACCCCAGGGCGCGAGGAGTTTGGAGTACCAACCTCCGCCTGGCAGGGCCTCGAGCACCGTCATGCCGGGCTCCACACCAAAAAACTCCAGCGTCTCGGCGGGATGACGAGCACCGTAGCGGGCCTGTACGGCCTCCGGTTGCGAGGCAAGCACCACGGCAAGGGCCTCTGCTGCTGTACCAGGCGACACCTCAGGGGCGGTGTCTGTCACTACTTGCGAAGCTTCAGCTGCGGCGGAGACCTCGGCTTCGGTCTCTACGACCGCGGTATCATCAGATTGGCAAGCTCCGAGGGACAGAGCCACGCCAGCAGCCAGCAGGCCCGTAATCAGGGGATGACGAATACGATCAGACATACATAACTCCTTGTACGCCATCGGCCCAGTGTCGGGCAATGGCAAAAATACGGCAGGCAACTAATCTGGGAGAAGTATACCCGCTGGACCCTGCCGCAGCTCTCCCTTATTGTGCTCAGCTTCTCCCGTTTACGCACAATCATAAGGGCATGGCATGAACAACTTTGAGAACACCGTAGGATTCATCACTGGAGGCGCTGCAGGCATCGGTCTGGGCGTGGGCCGCGCGCTGGGCCTCAAAGGTATGACCCTGGTGCTTGCAGACGTGGAGTCGGACACCCTGGACCAGGCAGCCGAGGCGCTGCGTAGCGAAGGGATCACCGTTCACACGGAGGTGCTGGATGTTCGCGATGCTGATGCTTACCGTGAGGTTGCCGAGCGCACACTCGCCAAGCACGGAAAAGTAAACTTTCTGTTTAACAATGCCGGCGTTGGCGGTGGACATGCGATTGCCGGCGCAACTCCCCTGCAGGATTGGCGCTGGATCGTCGACGTCAACATTTTGGGCGTTGTCTACGGCGTGGAGTTTTTTCTGCCTGCCATGCGCGCGTCCGGGGAGCCGTGCTACATCATTAATACGGCCTCTCTCGCTGGCCACGTGTCGAACCCCGGCATGGGCGCTTACTGCGCCTCCAAGTTTGCTGTGGTGGGCTATTCTGAATCCATGCGCCACGAGCTTGCTAACTCTAATGTAGAAATCTCGGTCCTTTGCCCGGCGTGGGTCAAGACTCGTATTGCACAGAGCCGCCGCAATCACCCGGATGCCGCAGAAGCGGCGGTCGCGAACGGCCCTCAGGATGGATCCAATAAGATCGATCAGATCATTGCAAACGAGGGCATTAGCGTCGAAGCACTCACCGAGCGCGTGATTAGCGGCATGGACTCCGGTACGTTTTATCTGTTTACCCATCCGGGCTTTTGGCCCGCGGTAAAAGAACGACTCGATCGCATTACCTCTGACTACAACGAAGTCATGCCCGGCTGAGTCTGCGGCGACACGGGATGCAAAAGCAGTCTAGCCAGGCGCCCCAGTCTCAGCACCAAAGAGGCCTCATCTTTGGCATCGCTATTGGGGTTGTCGCCGGTCTCGTAGGCGGTGCCGTAGCCTCGGGACTGCTCTACCAAACGCCAGCGCCGGAAGCGTCCTCCCCGTTGGCGGCCAGCGACTGCACAGCGACCTCAGGCGTTGCCACGAACACAAGCGCGCCATTTAGTATTCGCGTGCAAGCCGAGGGCACTTCGCTGCCCGTGGGTCTCGAGCAATCACTGTCGGCAGGAACAGAGTTTGCCTATGCCCAGTGGCAAGGGTGGCTGGGGACTAACGCGCTACGCCAATCCCAAATCAACATTCGTTTTTTAGGCGACGCCCGGCGATTCCAGGAAATCTATGGCAAACCCGATGCGCAGGAATGGACGACCACCGGGTTCTACCGCAAACGCAGCAACGAAGCGCTTATCTTGTATACGCCGGCGTATCGATCCAGTGCGTTGGGTAATACTTTCCACGAAGTATCCCATCTCATAACGGCACAGCATCTTGGGGTAACGCCCCCCTGGCTAAATGAAGGGCTTGCCGAGCACTACGAGACACTGCGCATAGACGCCAATGCTTCACGTTTTGCTGCCAACGTTCAGCATCTGCAATTGCTGAGAAAACGAACTCCGCTATCGATTAATGCGCTTACCCAGCTGTCACGGCAGGAGTGGATGCGGGAGGACGCCGAGAGACGCTACGCCAGCGCCTGGGCACTTATCGCATTCCTCATGGATTCACCGCGAGGAGAGCAAACCCTCAAGCACACCATTCAAAGTGCTTACGCGGCACGCTGCGAACCCGGAGGAAATCTTCGAGATATGCTGGCGCGCTATCCCGGGGGTATGGACTCTCTCCAAGACGATTGGCAAAACTGGCTGAGCGGGCGCTATGCAGCGCTCCGCCCGGCAGGAAGCGTCGTCGCCGAAACCGCGCTATAAGACGCTAAAGGATACGCCCGCATGATCCTGCAGCCGCTGGCGCAGACGGTCTCCCATCACCGGGGCTGCGGTGAGACATCCACCGTGACCCTTGGGGGTTTGCGCTAAACAAATCGCCGCCTCGGCAATCATTTTGGACGTAGAACCATAGCCTGGATCTCGATCACCATAGACTTGGACAGTGACGCTATCTCCCGCATCATTACTACCGATGTAGAGCATGTCGTAAAAACCCGCTTCACGCTCCTCCTTGCTGGGACCCTCGCCCGGCTGAAGGCTCATGTCCAACGCCATGTCACCCCCCGCAGCCTCGGGTTCGGATTCTCCCAGCAGGATCATCTCGTCGTAGACCAGATCGCTGCCATAGGCGTGACCCAGCAGCTGATTTGAGCGATGGACGTTCTTGGTATTGATCGACGCCATGATGAAAGGACCAGACCAGTTGTTGAGGTCTTCCTCAAACACAACGTCGTTGCCCGGAGGTTGATCCGGTCCTGTAAAACCGTCGGTGAGCACAAAGGGATTCACCAGGTCCGCAAAGAGTGCGGGATCTGCCTTTATCGACGCCATGGTGCCCTTAAACGACGCCACGGTACCGCCGGATGCGGTGCCCTTCATCTCCCTAACCCGACACTTCACCCGGGACAGGGGCGCACCATATTTTGCGCTGGCCACCTGCTGCAACAGATGGACACCCAAATCCGAAGGCAGCGAATCAAAGCCACAGGAAAAGACGATGCGAGCGCCACTGGCACGGGCAGCCTCGTCATTCGCTGCGATCATATCCTTCATCCACAGCGGCTCGCCATTGAGATCGACATAGTCGGTACCTAAGCGGGCACAGGATTCCACCACTTCACTACCGTATTGCTGGTAGGGGCCGGCAGCGCTAAGCAGCACTCGCGTCGAACCCGCCATCTTGTCGAGACTGGCTTTGTCGTCGCTGTCGGCAACGACCAGAGGCACGCTGTGATCAATAGCTAATTCGTCCCGTACCTGCTCGAGCTTAGCCAGGTTTCGTCCCGCCATACCCCAGCGAAATTCAGCATCGCTACCGTAGGTTTGGTTGAGGTATTCGCAGATGAGCTTGCCGGTAAAACCGGTGGCGCCAAAAACCAGAATGTCAAAATCTCGAGTGTCCGTCATGCGGGGCAGTCCTGTGCTCATAGTTTATTAGATTGAACCTAGAGACTAGACCGGATAAACCACTCGGGCAACAGAGAATTGCTCTCGTCTTTAATACTCTAACCAACGTTCCATGCGCACGGCTCGCGGCAGCGCTCCCAGGAGTTGTGATCGAGCACTCAGTAGCCCTCGGGAGATGTCAGCAAACTAGCTGCGCTGTACTAGTTAGCTGCTGACCATGCTCGCCGGGCATCGTTGATCCAAGCCTGAGCAAATCGTGAGAAGCGTTGCATTTGCTCGGCCACCACAGTATCCAAAGCGTCAATCGCCTGATCTCCGCGATCACTGGCAACAGTGACCACAATGGCGGCTTCCTCCCCGGATCCATTCCACTCAAAGGTCGGATCGGACACGTACCGGGATGGCATATGCTCCTCAAGGGATTCATCGAGATCACTACCCGCAGCCACACTCTCTTTTGTGAGCTCGCTGCGCACTGTGGACTCATCGAACTCGGGAATGGGCGTGCCGTTTGCGATGGCAGTTAGAATCACACTGCTCCAGGACTTTTCGTCGAGGGCCTTTTGCACCCGCTGATACTGATAAGACTCCAACACGCCGTGTCGATTGGATACCAACTGAATAGCCTCGCCCGTTTTTCCTCGGACAACCGTCCAGAGACCGCCGAGGGTACTCACCCCGGGCAATGGATGGGCGTGATACGGCTGAGACAGATCGCCGATGTAGTGCAAGCCCCAGCCGGCAAAACGCCAGCCCCAATAGTCATGACCCGTCTCGAAGGCAAATCGCGATAACTCACGGAAAAGTGACACCCGCCACTCGGGGTAGGTTCGCAGTAAGTCAGGCTGCGCTTTTCTGGTCATCCAATCGAGATGGTAAAAACCCATATGGAAAGGCGCCTGAGAACTGTATTCCAGGTTAGGGTTCCCAAAAGGCTGGGTGCCAAAGCCGTATCGGTCACCAAAGTCCGTGCCATTGTCCTCAAACAGCCCAATATCCAGACCAAAGTCTGGCTCGTCACTACCACTGGCTAAGACGTGCGCGGGGGCCACAAGCTCGCCGCTTTGCAGGGCGATATACACAATCGAATTGTGCGACACACCCCCATCCAAAAAGCTTAAATCGTCAAAGCGCTGGACCAGATCGGCGGGCACTGCTGGATCATCTACAGTAGTTTGGCGGTAGAGCGCGAAATCAAGCTCAGGGTTTACACGAATAGCTCTCAAAAAAGCATCGCGCAAATCCGCAGCGTCCGCTGTGAACGCGAGAGAGTCGGGCCGAGGCGCATAATGAGCCATGGTCTCTCGGGCAAGGGCCTCGTGGCGGCTAAGCACGAGTGCAAGACCGGATGCCTCCGCGTTCACAAAGTCTTCGAGTGTCTCAGCGTGAAGCGTCGGCTCTAATAGCTCTGGCTGCGTGCGAACCAGCGGCCACAACAAACTCGCGTGATCAGACCAGGCCCAAACGGAGCTGCTGAGCACAAATAAGACGACCGACAACAAGTGACGCAACATGACGAAACCACAGCAGTAAAAATTTTTATGACTCGAAATCATACCGATACCCGGATGTCAGCGCAGGATTCGTTTGCTGTAATGCTGCCTAAAAAATCTCGATGAGTGACTCACACGCGAGGCGGGCCGGGCTCAGTCTGCCAACCCTGAGGCGGTGCTGACTGAGCTCGACTAGCGTGTAGCAACACACATAAACACGCGTTCAGGTTTTGTCCAACATCCAAGACTCAGGGGTTATACTAAAGATTAGGACGCAACCCAGATGGTATCGAGGACGCGTATGGACACAAATAAGCAAAGCCTTAGGCCGCGCAGAGCGTTTTTAAAGCGCGCCGGCACGCTACTAGCCGCCAGCAGCATAGGCTTTCCCGCCATCATATCGGCGCGCAATGCCAAGCCCACCGTGCGGGTGCTCGGCACCCATGTGACATTGCAAGAGCCGATCCGCCAGCGCGCCGAGAAAGAACTCGGTATCAACCTTGAATACAGCCCCGGCGGCAGCGCCCAGGTCTTATTCAAAGCGTCCATGGACCCCTCGGGATTCGATGTTTACGAGCAGTGGTCCAACAGTATGCGCGTGCTGTGGCAGTCACGGGCAATACAACCCCTGGATCCAAGGCGCATCGACCGTTGGGCCGAAATCAACCCTCTTAGCAAGACCGGACGCTTGTTCCCCGAAAATAGCATTGGAGCCGGGGACGCCCCGCACCTGCTGCTCTACATACAAGCTGACGGCTCTCTTGGGAGTCAGCCCACACAAGAAATCAGTTACCTCCCCTATGTGCATAACGCAGACTCTTTGGGCTACAACCCGCAAAGGGTGCCCGAGGGGCAGCCCTACGAAACCGAAAGCTGGGGTTGGCTCCTGGATCCCAAGCATCGCGGGCGAGTGGCCATTGTCAATGCACCCAGTATTGGACTTTTTGATTTGGCACTCGCGGCGCAGGCTCGGGGACTCATGGGCTTCAATGACATAGGCAACATGAGTCGCGAAGAAGTGAACCAGCTGTTTGATATCCTCATGCGCTTTAAAGCCGATGGGCACTTTCGTGGCTTTTGGAACTCCGTTCCTCACTCGGCCAAACTTATGAGCCGCGGCGAAGTCGACGTCCAGAGCATGTTTTCTCCCGGAGTTTCTATGGTACGAGCGAGTGGCACTCCCTGCCTCTACGCTGCACCCAAAGAAGGCTACCGCGCCTGGCACGGTGTCATGTGCCTGTCCCGAGAAACGCGCGGCGAACAGGAAGACGCCGCTTATCAGTACATGAATTGGTGGCTTTCGGGGTGGCCCGGCGCATTCATCAGTCGCCAGGGCTACTACATCAGCAACCCGGCTCGCTCTAAAGACCTCATGTCCGACGGTGAGTGGGATTACTGGTATGAAGGCAAGGCTGCAACATCCGAGCTGTTGGGGCCTGAAGGCAAAGCTACGGTGCAAGTCGGCGAGCAACGCCGCGGCGGCAGCTATGCCCAGCGCTTTTCCAATATCGCCGTTTGGAACACCGTAATGCCGGCCTTTGACCTTACAGTGCAAAGATGGAATGAGTTTGTCATTGCCTGACTCATCGAACAATCAACGATCCTTTCTGGGCCGACTAACACTTCGCCAGCGCTTGGCAGTAGCCTTTGTTACGGGAGTTTTATCTGCAGCCACTCTTGCAGTTTCCAGCTATCTCGCCGTCAACTTTGGGGCCAAACAAGCCGATCAACTGCAGGCAGCGCGCGAGCAATTGAGCTTCGTGGATGGTCTTGCGATTGCGGCAACCGGAATGCAGTTTTCCGCTACGCGCTACGTTTATCTTGGCCACGAATCAGCACAGGAGCGCGTCACCTCGCTCGGTAAGCAGTGGAACGATCTCATCGATGTTTGCGCAGAGCAAGGGTGCCTGGAGGAAACTCAACTCGACGATATTCGCGTTCACCTGCAAGCATTTGAAGAAACATTCCTCTTGGTCTCGCAGGCGTATAGAGATATTTCGAGTTCGCTAAGCAGCGAGTTCGCACATGTAAAAAACTCTGCTCCCGGACTCGCATGGTTATCAGAGGAAGCCCACAATTCAAACTCCTCCATTGCTCTGCATATAAACAGTATTAATGACCATCTCTCCACCATAGAAGCGGAGTTACGGGCTTACTTTGTGACATCAGACGCTCAAAGAGTGCGTGATGCAGAGACTCACCTCACTGAGCTCAAGCGCCATTTGGCACTGGCTCTGGCGGCCAATCAAAGTGACGCCGAAAGAGCTTCAGTTTTTGCCGCGGCGGGCTTCGACATAGAAAAGGTCGAAAGTATGCTCTACAGCAATATCCAGAAAATTCGCAGCTATGCCTATCTGGTTAACGTAGTGATGCCCTCCGAAGCAAGAGAGCTGGAGTATCTCGCTACGGAGATCGCGACTGCCAAGAATGTGGAAATTGATGCATTACTGGTGGATATGCACCGTAATCGGATGAACTTCTACCGCTGGCAAATAGGCATCATCGCTCTAGTACTGCTACTTACTATCCCGGTTTTCTTTTGGGTAGTAAGTTCTGTGACATTACCCTTACGGCGTCTTTCTCGAGTTTTCCGCAGGCTCTCGGAGGGATCGGAAGATGTGGTCGACGCCGCGGTAACCCGAGATGAAATCGGGGACCTGTTTACTGCGGCCGAAGCTTTTCGCCGGGAAAACATTCGAGAGCGAGAGTTACTGAGAGACTACAAACAGTTGAGCCGAAGCCTGGAGGCGCAAGTTACAGAACGTACGAAAGAACTCAATGCCAAAAATGCGGAGCTCGATCGCCTCGCCTCCATCGACAAGCTGACTAGCACCTTAAATCGTCGGGCGCTGGACAACACCCTTGCAGCTGAACTTCGTCGAGCGCAGCGTTATGAGCGCCCGCTTGCGCTGCTTCTCATGGACATTGATCTCTTCAAACAAGTTAATGATCAACACGGGCACCTAACAGGTGATCGCGTGTTGGTGACATTGTCAGAACGTATCAGCGACAACCTTCGCGCTTCTGATTTATTGGGCCGCTGGGGCGGCGAGGAGTTTCTCGTGATATGCCCGGAGACAAACCTCGAGCAAGCCCGAAGCGTCGCGGAGAAAGTCCGTGCAGCAATTGAGGTCTCCGACTTCGGCCTGCAAGAAAACATTACCATCAGCATCGGAGTTTCTGTCGCAATTGAAGGCAGCACTGCTGAGGCTCTGGTAGCTGAGGCAGACAGGGCGCTTTATCTCGCCAAAAGCCGCGGTCGAAACTGCGTCTGCATAGGGCCGATGACGCTTACCCCACAAAGCTCGGAACACCTCAAGCCCGGCTAAACGTCAGAACGGCCTCGCGATAACCACACCGAAGATAAACAGTTGCTCATCTTCCACAAAGTCGAGATCGATCTGCGGGGAGACCTCATACTTACCCACGTGAAAACCGTACTCCAGGCCCACTCGAAAGAGAAAAGAGCTGCCCTCCTCTTCAGAGTCCTCTATCCCGGGGCCGGCGTACAACTTCCAGGGTCCGCGATGTAGCGCGACGGGAACCACCGCAACATTAGTATCAAAGTCCCCGCCCACATGCTCAAGGATCGCACCAAACCCCAAGCGTTCGCTCATACGGTACTCATACTCAAGACCCAGCGTTAAGCCCTGACTTCTGCGGGTTTCGGTTGTGTCGCCAAGAAAAACACCCAAAGTATGGTGAGGAAACCCGTGCCCACCATGGGTTGGTGCGTGCTGCTCACTGCTCCCATGCTCGCTTGGGCTATGCTCCGCTTCGCCAGGAGTGTCCGTTTGCGGTGATACATCTGCATAGGCAGAGCTAGTGAGTAACAGCGCCAGCATCAGCCAGCCGTGCTTACAAAACCTGGGCTGAGCGTCAGGCATGAATCTGCTGGTAAGCTGCATCACCGAACTCCTCTGTCACTTTACGCCCCAAAGCATCGGCTGACAGAATTGCAGCGTGTAACTTCTCTGTGGTCACTTCCAGGGGCATATTACCCATGAATGGAAAAGCCAGGGCTGCATCGACTACCGCGGCAATATGTTCGGTATCGCCGGATGCGAGTCCGAGCTGGCCTAGATGTACGGGCAGACCGATTCGAGCAAAAAACACCGTAGCGCGCCGGGCCTCATCGTCCCATCCCTCCAAAGCAAGCTGCGCAAGTACGCCCATGGCCACCATCTCCCCGTGGAGAAACCGCTTATGTACATGCTCGACCACCGTATAGGCTTGCGCAAATCCATGGCTTGCGGCGAGACCTCCGCACTCAAAACCAATGCCACTGAGCAGGGTGTTAGCCTCGACGATTCTCTCCAAAGCATCGTCAATAGTGCCCGCCGCAAGCGCAGCCAATGCAGCCTCGCCGTCTTTGTATACCGTCTCCGCGCAGAGCTCTGCGATCGCCGCACCGGCCAAGGTTGGACTGGCACCAAAGGTAGTCACAGCGCCGGGGTTTTGGGAGCAGGCTCTTGCCTCGTACCAGGTTGCCATCGCATCACCCATACCGGCCACCAAGTAGCGTGCGGGGGCCGCTGCAACCACCGCCGTATCTACCAGCACCAGAGCAGGGTTCTCCGCAAAGACCTCAAAAGTCTCTGATACGCCTTCCGGGGTATAAATGACCGAGGCCGCCGAACAAGGTGCGTCGTTGGAAGCCAGGGAGGGCACTACCACCGCGGGCACACCCAATCGATCTGCAATGCACTTTCCGGCGTCGACAACCTTACCCCCGCCGAGGGCGATTACCGTTGCCGGTGGTTCCCTTTGGGCTCGCAATACGTCTGCATGGAATTCTATCTCTTCGAAGGAGCACTCACCGCCAAAGGTGAGAATAGTCGCAGGAATGCCCACCTTTGCAAGGCTTTGCAAGAGCACCGCGCCCTCCGCCTGCTGACTCCGCGCTGACAACAATACTGCGCAGCTTGCAAAGCCCAGCTTGCGCAGATAATTCCCCGTTTGGGCAATTACACCCGGCGCCTGCACATAGCGACGGGGGCTGCCAAATACCCGGGGCATGCCTTGCCTGGGCGTGGGCAGGGCAAACAGTTCCAAACCCGCCTCCTCATCACCGCCGCTTGACTGCGCTGTAAGATCAGACTCTTGGCTGTCCGATGACATAGAAACACACCTCATTTTTGTTTTCCGGAAGTCTAAAGCAAATGCCCACAGCGCGCCGCTTCATGGCAAAATTACGCGCCTGATAACCACCATGGAAACCCCTATGTCCAATCCGCTGCTAGAAGACAGCCCGCTACCCCGCTTTACGTCCATCCTCCCGGAACACGTGGAACCCGCAGTGGATGAGCTCCTGGCCCGCAACCGTGAGCAGGTAGCAACCCTGCTCCAAACGGGCGATGAGGCCAGTTGGGAGAGCTTGGTAGAGCCACTGGAACTGATGGACAATCGTCTCTGGCGGGCCTGGTCACCGGTTTCTCACCTCAATAGCGTGCTCAATAGCGATGCGCTGCGGGAGGCTCACAGCGCATGTCTGGCAAAGCTATCGGAATTCAGCACGGAAATGGGTCAAAACGAGGCGCTTTTCAAAGCCTACAAAGCCGTGGAAGAAAGCAGCGACACGCTCAACAGCGAGCAAAAAAAAGTGCTCAGCAACGCCTTGCGGGACTTTAAGCTTTCGGGCGTAGATCTGCCTGAGGACAAAAAACAGCGCTTTAAAGAGATTCAACAATCGCTCTCTGCCCTCTCCAGCGACTTCTCCAACAAAGTGCTCGATGCAGGCAATGCCTGGAGTAAAGAGCTGGCCAGCAGCGATGACCTTGCGGGGCTTCCTCAAACGGCGATTGATCTGGCAGAGCAGACCGCCAGTGACCGGGACAAGACCGGTTATTTGCTGACGCTGGACGCCCCCTCGTATCTCCCGGTGATGACCTACGCCGAAGACGCTGCACTTCGCGAAGAGATGTATCGTGCCTTCGCCACTCGCGCCAGTGACGTAGGACCTCACGCGAGACAATTCGATAATTCTGACAACATGCGCGAAATTCTTGCGCTTCGTCACGAAGCGGCTCAGCTATTGGGATTTGAGAATTACGCCGAGCGCTCCATCGCCACCAAGATGGCTCGCAGCAGCGACGAAGTGATGGCGTTCCTCAATGACCTTGCCCATCGCTCCAAGGCACAGGCCGACGCGGAGTTTGCCGATCTGCAGGCATTCGCCGCGCAGGAGCACGGTCATGCCGACCTCAAGCCTTGGGACGTGGCCTATTACAGCGAGAAGCTTCGCCAGCACCGCCACAACATCAGCGAAGAGGAAGTCAAACCCTATTTCCCCATTTCGAGGGTTATTGGCGGCATGTTTGACGTGGTGGGAAAACTGTTCGGCGTGAGTTTTCATCAGGTGCCCAATGTCGAGACCTATCATCCCGACGTCAGCTTCTACGAAATACGCGATCCCGACGGCAGCATACGCGGCCAATTTTACTTTGATCTCTATGCCCGTCAGCACAAACGCGGGGGAGCCTGGATGGACGTCTGCCAGCCGCGCGTGAAAACTAATGCCCTGGAACAAGTTCCCGTCGCTTACATGACCTGCAACTTCACGCCTCCTGTGGGTGACGCGGATGTGCTCCTAACCCATCGCGAAGTAGAGACCCTGTTTCACGAGTTTGGTCACGGCCTCCACCACATGCTTACCCGGGTTAATTACCCCAACATTGCAGGAATCAACGGCGTAGCCTGGGATGCGGTGGAGCTACCCTCGCAGTTTATGGAGAACTATTGCTGGGAGCGCGACGCCCTCAATCTGTTCGCCGCGCACTTTGAAACCGGCGAGCTTATCCCCGACGAGCTTTACGAGCGCATGATCGCGGCAAAGAACTTCCAGTCGGGGATGATGATGGTTCGCCAGTTGGAATTTGCGATCTTCGATTTCCGCATGCACCTCGAATACGACCCATCCGCGGGTGATGCCATCTACAAGATTCTCAAGGAAGTGCGCGAGCAGGTTGCGGTTGTGCCCGCGCCAGAGTGGAACCGCTTTCCTCACGCCTTTTCCCATGTCTTCGGTGGCGGCTACGCAGCGGGATACTACAGTTACAAATGGGCCGAGGTTTTATCGGCAGATGCTTTCTCGCGTTTCGAAGAGGAAGGTGTGTTTAACGAGGCTACTGGTCGTAGTTTCCTTGAGAGCATACTGGAAAGAGGCGGCTCTGATGACGCCATGAATCTCTTTGTAAACTTTCGCGGTCGGGAGCCGGACGTCGATGCGCTACTGCGTCACACGGGCATCGCTGCCTGAGTTATGAGGCACTTCGCTGCGCGCAGCTGAGCTTAGATTGAGCGTCTCCAAAAAGGCCTTTACGGGCAGCAGTGATCGCTCGGGGGCCTCTTCCTGAGGTACATGCCCCAGAGACGGCAGCGCCACGAGGCGACTGTCCGGGAGTTCAGCCTGATACGCCGCAGCGTTCGAAATGGGAATAGCGCCATCACGTTCTCCCCATAAAAGCAGCACGGGAACTTCGATGCTTCGCAGCAGAGGTTTTGGATCCAGCAGCACCGTTTGCGCCATGCGCTTTATGAGCGCATCCCGGGAGCCCGGTGCGAGCATCAGGTCGTAGTAGCGGTCAATCACATCGTCGGTGAGCGTATCGGGATCCCCATAAGCCGGCCGCAAACTCATCTCCAGCAGGAATCGTGGGAGCGTGTAGCGCATTAGCTGCGTCATGCCCGAGACCTCCGGTGCTTTGCCATAGTCAAAGCCATCGCTGGCAAAACCATCTGGCGCTATAAGCACCAGCCCTGCTGCCCGTTCGGGGTTCGCAGCAGCCATTCGCCAGGCCAGGCGCCCGCCGATGGAGTTACCAATAAGCACCGCTTTGGTAACCGACAAATCATCCATAAGAGCCACTAACAGCTCCAGGGTTCGTTCGTCAGAGTAATCCTCACTGGGGTCCGGAAACGACAGCCCTGTACCGGGCAGGTCCAAACTAATCACGCGGTACTGGTCGTCCAATACCCGGGCCCAATCCTCCCAGGTGTGCAGGCTGGCACCAAAGCCATGGAGCAACAGAAGCGCCGGGGCATTCCTTGGTCCGGAGACTCTCAGATGCAGTCGAACGCCCGCCACATCCCGTAAATCACCGGCGTCTTGAAGATAGCGCGCCTCAAGCTCAGATCGTGTCTTGTCCGGCGTCCATAGCGCTGCAAGCGCAAGGATGAGCAGCACCAACGCGGCAGACGCGACCTTGGCATAGCGATTCACGTATCAGTCGTTACCAATCAATGACGCCAGTATCGAGCGCTTCCCCCCAAAGGGGCGTCGTCCGTGCATCATCATAAAGTTATCCAAAAGCACAACATCACCCTGCTGCCAGGCGAGATCTTCCGTGACCTCTTCAGCTAACTGACTGGTCAGAGCCAGATCCCGGGCATCAATCGCCTCCCCTGTCCCAAACGTGACAGACTTCTCTCCCTTGTTGCGATTGTCGTTCCAGCCCTGATAGGCCGCGATCAACTGATTGAAAAACGCCTGCGAACCGTCGGGCAAATCTCGCAAAGCCGGCAGCACCGGCGTAGTGACCTTAAGATCACCATTGGCCAACCAGGACCAGGCGTAAGCCAATTGATCCAGCTTCTGTTCAGCCTCACCACGATTACTGGTACCCAAGGTGTCTGTCCAGCTTCTGCCCTGTCCTGAAGCAGAGTCAGCGGCGGCCGGCATAACATTGGTGTATCGAAGCCCCTCCTCTTCGCAGCGCTTAACAAACATGGGCTGCTCCTCCCGCATGCGCTCAAGCAGTTTGTCCGAGCGGCAGACTGGGGTTTCTCCGCCCGTATCGGGGGCGAGCTCGCAAAAGAAAAACAACTTGCTCGGGTAGGTTGGTGTTTGCGCCATTTCGTGATGGAGAAAAATCTCCACAGACCGCGGCGCCTCGTTTGCGGTAAACACACGGTCGGTGCGATTAGTGCGAACTGCATTGGACAAGGAGTCAGCGTAGCGAAAATTGGGCCAGCCAAACGCCGCAATAAACGCATCAAAATCTTCTGCCGATTGCAGCGGTAGGTCACGAAATAATAGAGCTCCGTGCTCGGCCAATAAGCCCGAAAGATCGCCGCGTTGCTTTCGGACACGCCCCAGCACGGCGTCAAATCCTTTCCCCGGCACATTTGCCTCAGCATTCCCCCGCAAACAGGGAAAACTCAAAGCACCATCGCCCTCGCTGGGCATTTCATAGCTCCATAGATCAGTCATAGATAGCATGAAACCTGTTGAAGGCCGCTTCGCAAAAGACACCGGGGTCATTAAAGCGTCGATGCCGGTTAAGGCCGGAGATCGCCGACATCTCTGCCTCGGACAACACAAAATCAAAGATCGATCGATTCTCGAGCAAGCGCTCGGGCCGGCTGGTTTTGGGAATGATGGCGGTACCTCTTTGTACTGCCCAGCGCAGAACCACTTGCGCCGGTGTTCTCTCCACTCGCTGTGCCGCTGCGATCACCACAGGCTCCTCCAGTACCGACTCGCTACCCGTGGCCATATCCAACGCAACATATGAGAGCGCGCCCAGCGGCGAAAATGCCGTCACGGGAATGTCGTAGCCGGCGGCCGTGCGCAGCAGCGGCTCTTGAGAGAGGTATGGGTGAGCCTCAATCTGCAGCATCGCCGGCGGCCGCTTTGCGTAAGTCATGAGGTCGTGAATCAGCGCGCTGTTGTAATTGCAGATACCTATTTCTCGCACCAGGCCACGATCCACCAGTGTCTCCATAGCGCCCCAGGTATCACTGAGGGGCACCGCTGCGACTTCCATGCGTGGCTCCGCCGCATTCTCATCGGTTATCCACCCCGGGGGATAACGGTCAGAAAACTCAACAAATGGCTGCGCAATGGGAAAGTGCACCAAGTAGAGATCCAGATACTCCAGACCCAAGTCATCCAAAGAGCGTTGGCACGCCGCCTCTACATGGGCCGGATCATGGTAAGTATTCCATAGTTTGGAAGTGACCCAGAGGTCTTCACGCTTACACAGACCCTCCGCAAGCGCCCGTTTGATTCCTTCGCCCACAGCGGCTTCGTTTGCGTAGTCCGCTGCACTATCGAGATGCCGGTACCCCGCGCGAATCGCCTCAACAACCGCAGCGGCAGTATCCGACTCGTCAATCTTCCAAAGACCAAGCCCTATCAAAGGCATGGTTCCTGATCCTACGGTGATGCTATCCATAGCCGACACTCAACTCTCAATTGAAAAAACTTCACTGCGCGGCTGACAGGGCAGAAACCGACGTGCCGTAACCGCGCAGAAACTGATCTATATCTATCACTACATTCTGACGTACAGAGGCCTGCGCCGCACTGGCGACAATGATTGCCCAAAGCCCCTGCATCACTGTGGCGCTATCAGATCCGCTACCGGCCAACTGATCCAGAAATGCTTCTTGAGCAAAAAAAGTGGCACCGCTGTGCCCGCTTTCTTCGATACGCTTTGGGTAAGTCACATCCTGTGACGCATAAAATGGATGACCGGCCACCTCCACCTGCAGGCGCCCTGCGGAGGGCTCGTCACGCTTAAAGGTGGCATGCTCCAAGGCCACGGCCCTGCCCTTCTCGCCGACGACAACCATCTCCTCATACAGCTCCTGACTGAACATGTTCAAGGTGAAACTCGCACGGACACCATTACTGTAGTTGATGATGACAAAGGCATGATCATCAATGTCCGAGGGACTGCCGGCATATTCAAAGTCCAGAAAATTTACGGCCTGCCCACCGGACGCATACACACTCTGGGGTATTGCATCGGCCATCTGATTGATCAAATCAAAATAGTGACAGCACTTTTCGACCAGCGTGCCACCTGAATACCGGTTGAACTTATTCCACTGCTCAACTTTATCGAGAAACGGGGGGCGATACTCAGACATGCTGATGGTCTTTACCGCACCCACCGCGTTCCGCGTTTTCACTTCGGCGAATACATCCACGTATTGCGCTTTAAAGCGGTACTGCATCCCCAGACGGAACAAACCCTCGTAGTGACTCACCGCCTCAACCATAGCCAGGGCATCTTCCAGTCTCGTCGCCATGGGTTTTTCCACCAACAGTGCTTTACCACTCTGCAGTGCCGTCTGCACCACCTCCCAGTGGGTGTAATTGGGCGTACTGATGATCACTACGTCCACTGTCGGATCGGCAAACAGGTTATTCAGGCTTGGATAGTGATGAATGGATCCGCCGCCCTGCGAGATTATCAGCTCGTCCGCTGCCGCTAAGCTCTCGGCGGATTGATCATAGATTCCCCGCAGCACTGTGCGCCCCATGAGATGAGCAATACCTAGATGCTCCCTCCCCATCATTCCCACACCAACGACGGCCAAGCCCGGACGTTCGTCCAGCGCGCCTCCCTGAGTCGCCGTTCTGTCACTCGTCTCCAGCTGCGCCATTGCGCGGGTCCCCCGCTCCCGGGAGGACTCTTCATAAAAGCGCGTCATAGCTCTCCTCGCGATAGCGCGTACTCACGCCTTGTAAATACAACCCAGATAACAACATTCGCCAATAGGAGCGCAGTCAGGGCGGCCACAAACCCCGGGCCGAAGCCACCCACCAAACCCAATGGCGAAAACAGCAAATAGAGGGCGACTACACAGGACAGCAATGTCAACGCACAGGGAACCGCATAGACCCAGGGCGTCATTTCCACCGGCTCTGGGCGACGAGTCTCGCCAGGGTTTGTCCTGGGGCGATAGGCAGACACCCACAACATAATGCCAACCTCCACAAAGAATAGAATGGCGTAGAGGTGTAAAAAGTGAATCGTGATCAGTTCGTCAAACACGAACTGGCAAAGCCCGTAAGCCACAACGTGAAACACAATCACAATCTTTGCGCCCAGTGCAGGGACCCGCACGGTAAACAAACCTACCAACACGATGGCTATCACCGGAATGTTATAAAACCCCGAAAAAATGCGAATAATCTGCCACAGGCCAACGGGCGCAAACTGCAGCAAAGGCGCAATAGCGAAGGAAAAGACGGCGATCACTACGCTTGCGATCTTCGCCATGCGAACCATTTGTGCGTCGGACAAGGGCTTACTTTTTAGCGGCGCGTAGAGGTCGAGACAAAACAGCGTGGCGGCACTGTTTAGAAGCGAGTTGAAAGAACTAAACACCGCCCCAAGCAGCACTGCCAAAAAGAACCCCATGGCATACATGGGCAGTACATCGCTAATGAGCCGTGGGTAAGCCAGATCGATGGACGCCAAACCCGGCCCGTAGAGGTGATAGGCGATGATGCCGGGCATCATCATAAAAAATGGCACAAGCACCTTGAAGAACCCGGACAAAAGAACGCCCTTTTGACCTGCCGCAAGATTCCTGGCGCCCAGCACCCGCTGAATCACGTACTGATTGGTGCACCAGTAAAACAGGTTCGCCAGAATCATCCCGGTAAACAGTGTCCCAAAGGGAGTGGGGGAATCCCGATCACCAATGGCGTTGAGCTTTTCGGGATACTCAGAGGCCACCGTCTGTACGCCCTGGGCGATACTGCCCTCTCCCAAAGCGGCAAATCCCAGTAGCGGCACCGCGATGCCGACGATAAGCAAACCGATGCCGTTGAGCGTGTCCGATACAACCACTGCCTTAAGACCGCCGAACACGGCATACATCGCACCAATACACCCGATGGAAAAAATCGTAAGTACCAGCGATTGGCCATAGGACATTTGCAGCATGGTGGGTAAATCAAAAAGCTGTAGTACTGCGATCGATCCCGAATAGAGCACGCTTGGGATAGTGACCAGGCCGTAACCGAACATAAACAAGAGCACAGTCATACGTCGAACGCTGTCGTCGTAGCGCTCGTTGAGAAACTGCGGCAAGGTCACAAATGCGCCTGAGAGATACCGGGGAAGAAACACAAAGGCCATGGCAATGGTCGCAACAGCGGCGGTGACTTCCCAGGCCATGCTACTCATGTCAAAGCCGTAGGCGGAACCGTTAAGGCCGATGAGCTGCTCCGCAGAGAGATTGGTCAGTAGCAAGGAGCCAGCGATAAACGATGGCCCAAGGCCTCGCCCCGCAAGGAAGTAACCCTCCTGCGTCGCCACCTCGCCCCGGGTCTTGCGATAGGAAACCCACGCCACCAGCGCCATAAAACAGGTACAGCTAAGGAGTGTGCTGGCGATCTGCTCGGGTGTCATCAGTACTTGGTCAGGCGCTGCTTGCTTAATCTACTGCCTTTTCGGCAGTCTCTCCCGGATGATAGCGACGCACTGCCCGCGCCTCCACGTCCTCTCGATAAAAAGCCACGTCCTTAAAATCACGGTCCACATAAGACTGTGCCTGATCGTAAAAATGCGGCGAATCAGGATCACCGCTCTGACCGCCCGCAAGCATACTTTTAGCGCGGACTTTATCCCCGAACTCCACCACCGCCACAAAGCTGTTACCGGACACTCCGTAGAGCCGTTTTGTATTTCGGCGCACCGCTCGATACGAAGCGAGGGCGCCCCAGTCCCCAGAGGCAAAGCCCACGGGCAGACTCGGCTGCTCATCATCAAAGGCAAGGTTCATATCACCCGACAGCCGCTGGAACCGATTGATGTCACCCCAAGGGGTCTCCCATCGACCAAAGTCCGTCTTCAGACGACGCACTGCCGTCGCGAAGACCGCGAGACGCTCCTGATAGGACGACTCGGTGGCAAAGTAATTGATCAACGCCATACGCCTGAGACCGTCGGGATTGTCACCATCGGCTCGAAACTGCATGCCATAAAAATAGGCCAGAGACATAGCTACCGAATCTGCACTCACGCGCAGATCCCAGTCTCGCAACACATCAATCGCCGCCGCCAATTCGGAATAGTCCTCTCCCTCGGCGTCAAAGGCAGCAACAAGACCGGGAATCAGCTCTTCAAAACCCGGTAGATAACTGTCGTAAGCAATCTCCAGGAGTCCGTCCAGCGTAAGATCGGAAACATCCTTCAATACCCTCTGAGCATGTATGCCGCGAAAGTTCTCTGCATCAGGCGCCATATACACCGGATAGTCCTCCTGAGCAGGACTGTATTCCCCCGCCGCCGTAAAGGGTGTGGAGTTGCAGTTTTGCAGCCATCCGTTAGCGGGATTGGTCAGCGTCACAATCTCATCCACCGTATGCAGGCCAAGCCAGTCAGTGGCGGGATTACTCCCATCGACGGGCTTTGAGAAATCAAAACGGGGATCGCGTCGGGGAACAAAATTGCCGTGGTAGTAGGCGATGTTTCCTGAGGAATCTGCATAAACCGTGTTGTTTGAAGAGTTGGTACGCAGGTCCATCATGTCATTGAAGCCTTCGAGATCGGCCTTCTTACTGCGCACATAGGACTGTTCCAGCGCAGTAACCGGATCCCAGTTGATGCGCGTTGCGACCCACTTTCCGTCGAGCATATGGGTAATGGGGCCATGATGGGTTCGATAAAGAGGAAAACTGCGCTCGCCCATCGCGTCACCATCTTTGTAGCGAAGGGTCACTTGTGAGACTTCGACAGGTCGCAACTCTTCTCCGTAGCGATACATCAAGCTGCCATCTGCGCCCTCAACGATCTCTTCGACAAACTCGTCCATAAAATCGACGCCGGTAGACGTGTGCATCCAACCGGTGTTTTCGTTGAACCCCTGGTAAACAAAAAATTGTCCCCAGGTTACGGCGCCATAAGCGTTGAGCCCCTCTTCGCTCACCACATGTACTTCACCCCGAAAATATAACGATGTATGGGGATTGATGAGCAGCATCGCGTTGCCAGAACGGGTTCGCTCGCCGGCTATAGCAAAACCATTGGATCCCAGATGTTGCTCGTAGCCCAGCTTAGGATCTCTAGCGCTCTCCATCGCCGCCAAGTCAACGGACCGGCCCTCGCCGTAAAAAGCCCGAATACCGTCCAAGGGAATCTGTTCGATATCGCCGCCAATCGATCCCTCAAAAAAGAACATTGGCATCCAGGGTTCAAAGCGCGTCAGCACCTTGGGCGTCACGTCGGGATGAGTCGCTAAATAATAGTTAAGTCCGTCGGCAAAGGCATTGCATAACTGCTGAAGCCACGGCGGCGCCTGAGCGTAAGCCTCCTTTGCTTCGTCGGTGGACATGTATAAGCGTGCACGAAGATCACTAAAAAGCGCGGACTCTCCCTCGGCCTCCGCGAGTCGCCCGATGGCCCAGTAGTAGTTGCGCTCCACGCGGGGGAAGTCATCCTCTGCCTGAGCGTACAAAAGTCCAAACACCGCATCGGCGTCGGTTTTTGCGTAAATATGTGGAACGCCAAAGTCATCTCGAATGATTTCAACTGCTTTGGCGCGCTCGCTAAGCCGCGCGAACTCCGGGTCCACAGTGGTCCCGTTATCTGGAGTGCAGGCGGTAGCGAACACCACCAGGCACAGAGCAATGGAGCATCTAAGCGCTGCAGAAATCTTCATAGACTTACTCATTATTCAGCCGAATCTAAAGAACGCCACGTTATCACCGAAGCGTCACAAAAACGTCATCGTTTGGAAGCATTAGCTTCATCAATCTGTCATGCAACTGCCACACGCTTACCCTCTTAAATCCTGCCCGAGACGGGTCGCATTGAAGGGAGTCAACGCATGTCATACAAACGCTTTCTATTAAGTTTAGCTCTTATAGGACCATTAACACTCGCCGGCTGTGAGGGCGACGATGGTGACGACGGCGCCGATGGTGCTGTCGGCGCCCAGGGCCCCGCAGGACCCGCCGGCCCTCAGGGACCCGCAGGCGATCCCGGCACCAATGGCTCCGGCGGCTCCGCGAGCACCATCGCGCTCAGCCTTTTGGGTCGTTATGAGACCGGGGAGTTCGACGAATCTGCTGCGGAGATCGTTGATTATGATCCCGCCACTGAGCAAGCGTTTGTGGTCAATGCTAACTCCGGACAGATTGATGTAATCGACATTAGCTCGCCCTCAACGCCTAGCCTTGCTACCTCTCTGGACGTAGCTGCAGATGTTGCCGGCGCCATTGCAGATCTGGCCGATGCTTCAGCATTAGGAGCTGCAAACAGTGTGGCTGTCTCGGGCGGTGCACTCGCGGTTGCGATAGAAGCAGATACTAAGCAGGACAATGGTTACATTGCTTTCTACCAAACGGACGGTACCTTCCTGTCAGCGGTAGAGGTTGGCGCACTCCCGGATATGGTGACTTTTACCCCCGATGGCAATAGCGTGCTGGTAGCCAACGAAGGCGAGCCCAACGGCGACTACAGTGTCGACCCCGAAGGTAGCGTCAGCCTTATCGATGTGTCTGGCGGCGTATCCAGCGTCATGCAGGCAAACGTCACGATGCTGGACTTCACCGCGTTCAACAGCGGCGGCACAAAGTCTCTGGGTAGCGGTGTGAGAGTTTCAGCAAAAGCCGGGAGCGTCGCGCAAGATCTTGAGCCGGAGTACGTCACCGTATCCTCCGACAGCAGCACTGCCTGGGTTGCCCTGCAGGAGAACAACGCCGTGGCGGTTGTTGATATCGCTGGCGCCGAGATTTCGGCGGTGCTGGGGTTGGGCTACAAAGATCACGGCCTCATCGGTAACGAGTTGGATGCGAGCAACCGGGATGGCGGTGCCAATCTTCAGAGCTGGCCTCTGCGCGGTCTGTTCATGCCTGACACGATCACCAGCTATGACTACGCCGGAACCACCTATCTGGTAACTGCCAACGAAGGCGACGCGCGAGAATATCTCACGGATGCGAGCGATGAAGCGGACTGCACGGCGCAGGGCGGCTTTGATTTTGACGATGGTGATTGCTTTCACTACCTCGACGAAATCCGTGCGGGAGACTTTCTGGATGTCGGTGCCACCGTTGACCTTGCCAACCTCAGCCGCTTTGCGCCGGACGTAGAGACGCTGCTGGAGAATGAAAACCTTGGCCGTATCAAGATCGTTGTTGACCAGGGCGTAAGTGGCTGCAGCGACTTGGCGACGACCGGGCAACCCGATGCCGGCTGTACCTATGAAGCGCTTTACAGCTACGGAGCACGCTCTTTCTCAATCTGGGACGGCAGCACCGGTGCCCTGGTGTTCGATAGCGGCAGTGACTTCGAATTGATCACCGCCCAACGGCTCGGCGAAGGTTTCAATGCCACCAATGACGAAAACGAAGGCGATAACCGCTCCGATGACAAGGGACCTGAGCCCGAAGCTGTCGCCGTGGCCGCCATCGGTGGAAACACCTATGCCTTCATAGGCCTGGAGCGCGTAGGCGGCATTATGGTCTACGACATCAGCAACCCACAGTCAGCAGAGTTTGTGCAGTACATCAATACGCGAGACTTTTCTGTCGACATCGAGGCTCTCGTCGATGCCGGTGACTTCTCGGCGGCAGGCGACCTCGGACCCGAGTCCATCAAGTTTGTCGCGGCGGCCGATAGCCCCAGCGGCGAGCCGCTACTGATCGTCGGTAACGAGGTAAGTGGCACTACGGCAATCTTTGGCGTGACGCTGGTCGAGAGTAACTAACACTCGCAGGCTTTAAGGCTGAAGCCCCGTCTACGTGTGTAGGCGGGGCTTTTTTTGTCTCGGAGTACGTCTAAGCCAAGATCCGCTCCATCCCCGGTTTACGCGAGCTCCTCGCCGTGTCTGCATTAAGGTATGGAACTACCGATTGCATAAGCCTCGCGGATAAATCAGCATAGCGCCCCTCTTAATCAGCCAACAATAACTTGAGCCCGAGGTAACCTGTCCATGAAAACACGCATTACCGAAATGTTTGGTATTGAACATCCGATTATTCAGGGTGGCATGCATTACGTAGGCTTCGCTGAACTGGCGGCTGCGGTGTCGAATGCCGGCGGCCTGGGAATCATCACCGCGCTCACGCAAAAGACGCCCGAGGATCTGGCCAAGGAAATCGCCCGCTGTAAATCGCTTACCGACAAGCCCTTTGGCGTAAACGTGACTTTTCTTCCGGTGGTTAATGCCCCGGATTACCCGGGCATCATCAAGGTGATCATCGAGGGAGGTGTCAAGGTCGTCGAAACGGCAGGGAACAATCCCGTGGAGTATTTGCCCGCCCTCAAAGAGGCTGGCATCAAGGTAATCCATAAGTGCACCGCCGTGCGTCACGCTCTTAAAGCACAAAAAATTGGCTGCGATGCAGTGTCTGTTGATGGTTTTGAATGCGGTGGCCACCCGGGCGAAGACGATATTCCTAACATGATCCTTCTACCGCGTGCCGATGATGAACTGGAAATCCCCTTTGTGTCCTCTGGCGGCATGGCTGACGCGCGGTCACTGGTGGCATCTTTGGCGATGGGCGCCGAGGGCATGAACATGGGAACGCGATTTCTGGCGACCAAAGAGGCGCCGGTTCACGACAACGTCAAGCAGGCAATCCTGCAAGCTACTGAGCTGGATACACGCCTGGTGATGCGCCCTCTCCGCAATACCGAGCGCGTCCTGAACAATCCTGCGGTGGAAAAAATTCTCTCTACGGAAAAAGCCCGAGGCAAGGATCTGGAATTTGGAGACATTGCTAACGAGGTTGCCGGTGTCTACCCCCGCGTCATGCTCGATGGCGACGTTGACTGCGGTGCCTGGTCTTGCGGAATGGTTGCAGGTCTCATCAACGACATTCCGACCTGCGAAGAACTTATCAGCCGCATCATGAGCAATGCCGAAGATATGGTTCGCCAACGTCTCAGTGGCATGCTGTAAGCGCTCTATTCTTTTCAATGCCTGAGCCAACGTTAACTTAGACGTGGACACAAACCCCTCGATGTTTGACGTTGCCATGTTTGCCCGCATAGCGGGCATTCTGTTTCCCATCGTCGCGATCGTAGTCGCAGGATTTTGGTACGGCCGAAAGCACAACCCCGAGATGTCGGTGGCCAATCGCCTCAACATGGATGTGTTTGTGCCGGCCTTGATTCTCGGGGCGATGATGAGCAAAAGCTTTGACCCCTCGCGCTACGCGGGTCTGGCGGCCGGAGCTGCGCTCATCGTTTTGTGCAGCGGACTCCTAGCTCGTCCCCTCGCCAAGGCGCTGGGAGTGGACTGGCGAACCTTCGTCCCGCCCATGATGTTTAACAATTCCGCAAATATAGGTATTCCGCTGGCGGTGCTGGCCTGGGGTGATGACGCCTTAGCTGCTGCTGTGATTCTCTACAGCGTCTCCAACGTTCTGCACTTCTCCGTGGGGCTGCACATGCTCGATCGAGATGCACAGATTAAAACCCTGTGGCGAAACCCCACTCTTTTAGCGGTGTTTGCTGGTTTGGGTATCTCCCTCCTGCAGATCCCCATTTGGCCGCCGCTGGTTGATGCCCTGCAACTCATGGGCAATGTCGCTGTCCCTCTCTTACTCTTTGCTCTGGGCGTGCGTATGCGCGAGGTTCGCTTCGATGCCCTTAGCGCTCCGCTTGTGGGCGCATTTCTCAAACCTATTTTTGGCATGCTCCTGGCCTGGGGGTTTTCCCGCATGCTCGGACTCAACGAACGCGACACTGCAATGCTCATCGTATTTGGTGCTCTACCCCCGGCGGTGATGAACTTCTTGTTTGCAGAGCGCTACGCGCAAGATCCTCAGCGGGTTGCAGCTATCGTGCTCATCGGCAATCTGGCGTCACTACTGATTCTGCCTATCGCGCTGGGTATGGTCTTGTAAGCGAGCTCTTGACCTGACAGGGCAAGTACTGGAGGGTGCGTCTTCATCTTTATGCACGGGAGGTTCTTATGGCTACTGTTCTCATTACCGGCGTAAATCGCGGTCTCGGACTGGAATTCATTCGTCAATATGCCGAGGCAGGCTGGACGGTGATTGGTACCTATCGAGATCCGGACACAGCAAAAGAGGCCAAAGCGCTGGAAACCGCTAACGCCAACATAACGCTGTATAGACTGGATGTTAGCGACGCCGAAGCCATAGCAGCCCTGGCTGACACACTCCAGGGGATCGCCATAGACGTCCTGATCTTAAATGCAGGCGTCATGGCGGAGCGAACGGGACTGGGAACCTTCAATGCGGAAGACTTCCAGCGCGTCATGAATATCAACGTAGTGGCTCCCGCGTTACTTATTCAAGCTTTTGCCGAGCATGTGGCCGCCAGCGAACGTAAGATCATTGTGGGTATGGGCAGCACGCTGGGCAGCATTGGCGGCAACACCAGCGGCGGCTTGTATAGCTACCGCAGCTCAAAAGCGGGACTCCACGCGATCATGCGCACCACAAGCGTCGACCTCAAAGACAAAGACGTCATCGCTATCGCCATGCACCCGGGCTGGGTTGTTACGGACATGGGAGGGGACGGCGCCGATATTCAAACCGAAGAATCCATAGCAGGAATGATCTCCGTGATCGACAATTTGACATCCAAGGACAGCGGAAGACTGCTCACCTACGCTGGCAAAGAATTGCCCTGGTAGAGGGTTCTGGGTCACCATTAAGCAGCGCTACCGCCTGCAACAACGTTCGCTCAATCAAATAACACTATGGAGAAGCCGCATGACACCTTTACTCAGTATCGTAGTGCACATGACCCTACTCACCTTCCTCGCCATTATGCTTGGCGCCTTCTTACGAAATCGTGAATGGACACCCGAAGGGCTCAAAGCAGGTTTAAGCAATCGCGATGATCTACCCGAAGCCACTCCCTTGGGAGGACGCGCGGAGCGAGCGGCGAGGAACACCATTGAAGCGCTGATTTTGTTTGTTCCCCTTGCATTGACTGCTCAGGCAGCCGGCAGTGCCGAAGCGGTCCTGGGTGGCGCAACGATTTTCTTCTGGGCGCGGGTTGCCTACCTGCCCATTTATCTTGTCGGTATACCCTATCTGCGCAGTTTGGTGTGGGGCGTAGGCGTTGCCGGATTGGTCATGATGGTACTGCCCCTTCTGTCTCAGCTTTAAACCGTTTTAGCAAAGAGTGGAGACACAAAGCCCGCGTCGGGATGCCGATTTCTCCCGCGCGGTACTCGAAGACCTCTATTGTTACCCGCTAAAGCGTCCGCAAGTTGCCTGGGTTTTCTGGGCTCTCACCGGCCTGGTGGGTGGCCATCGCTTTTATTTGGATAGACCGGCAACGGCTCTGGCAATGGCATTCACTGTGGGCGGCGGGCTCTTGTGGTGGCTCTTTGACGCTTTCTACATGCACAAGATGCTGCGCTCATTTAATGAGGATCAGTCCACGCGAAAACAAGCAGGGCAACCCCCGAGAGCGCTGTCGTTCATGCCGCCAAGTCGCGGCATGGTTCTCCCGCCACAGCCTACCTGGATAAACAAGCACCAAGGGCGTTCACGACTCTACGGTGATGTTGTGGTTTTATTCCTGGCCGGTATCAGCGTCGGCGCCGTGTCATCGGCTTCGGGTAACTTTGAAACGATTATCGCCATAGTGGCCCTGAGTGCGATTACGCTTCTGGGTGCTCGCTGGAATGCTTTGGCGACTCTTCCTGTGCTGCGAAACTTTGATCGCTGGAGCCACCGGCTTCGACTCTATTACTACGTTAACGATCTCGGAGGGCCGCTCACGCTCTTTTTTCGGCCTTTGTTGGGACTGCTCACAGCGCCGTTTCGCAAACGCGCCCGCGCCGAAGCCTGGCTCTATTTATAGATTGGTCTGTGGTTCACCATCATTTTTACCGGTTTGGATTTACTTGAGGCAGTGGAGCTCAGCTCTCAAGGCATCAGCGTGCATCCCATAGACTTCCTGGAGGACGTCGCGATCACCCTGATATCTGTCTACGCCTTCGCGACACCCATCGGTGCAATTTTAACCACGCATGTACTCCTGGAGCGGCGCGACCTAGTAGTCTGGGTACTCACCTGTATCACCCTCGCCGCCATCAATCTGGGGGCCACGGTCTAAGCTCCCATGAAAACACTCTCTGTTCTATTGGTAGAAGATCATCTTCCCATTGCCCGGCAGGTCACGGACTTTTTGGAAGGGCATGGCTGGCAGGTAGATCACGCCAGCACTGGCAAGCATGCGCTGATGCTGGCTTTGGAACACTGCTATGACGTGGTGCTTCTCGATCTTAACTTGCCCGACATAGATGGCACCGTCGTCTGTGAGCGCATCAAAAGTAGCGCAGAGACCAACGTGCCCATTCTTATGCTCACCGCGCGAGACAGTTTTGAAGAGAAGGCCGATGGCTTTGGTCGAGGGGCAGACGACTATCTCACTAAACCCTTTGATCTTCGCGAACTCGTGCTGCGCTGCCAGGCGCTGGCCAAGAGAAATGAACTTCACCAGAGCAAAGTGCTTGAATTAGGTGAGCTGCGCATCGACATCACACAAAAGTTGGCGTGGCGACAAACGCAGGCCCTGACACTAACCACCATCGGATTCAGAATATTGGTACAGCTGGCGCAAGCCTATCCAAACCCTGTGGCTCGGTCAGTGCTCCTACATCAAATCTGGGGAGATACGCCCCCGGACAGCGACGCCCTCAAGTCGCATATATACAGTTTACGCAGCGAGCTGGACAAACCCTTTGAGGCACCCATGCTCAAAACGATTACCAACGTGGGATACAAACTGGACCTCGCTAATGTCTAAGAATCCCAGTATCGAGCGCCAGGTCACACGATCCTTCGTCGGATTGACCTTGGGACTCACCGTCGTTTACCTCGGACTGCTTCTCCTCTTTGCCTACATCACTGAAGACGAAATCATCGATAGGCTTCTCGGCGCAGAAGTGACTTATCTCCAGGAGCGCTACGCGAAGTCACAGCAGTGGCCTACACCACGACTGGATTACATGGTCCTGTATCGCAGTCTTGAAGAGGCCCCCACTCCTGTGCGAGAGCAACTACGAGACAATCCGCAGAGTCAGGAAATCTTCACTCCCGACGATAGTCACTACCACGTGCGATTCGTCTTCCTTAGCGAAGAGTTGGAGGCGCTTCTGGTTGCCGAAGTTTCACCATTACTCGCCGTCAGTAACTTTTCCCGAGGGCTGTTCACGTTTCTGGGGGCGCTCACCATCATTACCCTTGCCCTCTCTTTATGGCTGGCCTATCGCATCGCGAAGAGAACAACCCGGCCAATCATGCGCCTCAGTGAAGAAGTCGCGCTTATGCACAGCGACCAATCGGACCAGACGCGCAGTGTAGCTGGGCAAAGACTCAGCGCGGCGGGTCAGAACGATGAAATCGGCTATCTCGCCGACACCATACAGAATAGCTTTCAACAGCTCAGCGATGCCCTGGATCGGGAGACGCACTTTACCCGGGACGTCAGCCACGAACTCCGTACGCCACTCACAGTCATTAAGAACATGCTGACGGTCATGGAAGATCGACAGCCGAGCGCTGAGGATGCGAGACAGCTTCGCCATGCGGTGGAGCACATGCAGAGCACGGTCTCTGTCCTGCTTGCGCTCGCCAGAGAAGAGTCATTGACGCTACAGTCACTGCGCCTCCGCCCCCTCGTAGAAGAAGTCATATTGAGCCAGCACCGGGCACTCGAAAACGCGACTTTTTCGATCGACCTGTCGATTGCTGATGACTACGAACTACAAGGCAACCCTCAGCTACTCACGCTACTCATTGGCAACCTCATAGAGAACGCCTTGCGCTACGCCAGCGAGCCCCGCATGAGTATTGCGGTGAGTCACAGTAAGCTGGTGTTCAGCAACCCTATTTGCATCGAGGCTGTCGACGACCCCATGCTCCCTCGTAATAGACAAACTGATAGCCCCGGACTGGGGCAGGGTCTTTTTCTGGTTAAACGTATCGCTGCCCGGCTCAACTGGAAGGTTACGACCGACACTGATGCCGAAGCCTTTACAGTTAGTCTGGAAATTTCACCTTGATTTGACCTGCGATCTCTTAGCCTTCACCTATCAAATTGGAGAGGCAAGACATCATGATTAAGAAAATACTGTTAGGCGCGGCGCTGAGCATCGTATGCGTCTTTGCCGCAGGAGCGTGGGTAATAAGCTTACTGCTGCCTGATCAGGCTACAGATCCAAGCGCCACGACACCCGGCGATCTGGCTTATCTTGAACGCGGTATTACTCAATCGAGAGGCAAGATACTCGCAGTGGTCACAAGCACCGACGTCATGGGTGACTCGGGAAAAACCACGGGCTATGAGCTCACAGAACTCTCCCGGGCCTATTATGTGTTTAGTGCTAACGGCTTCACCGTGGATATCGCCAGCCCCCAAGGCGGCGAGCCACCGGTGGTCATCGATGACGAGGACATGGGAGAGTTTGATTTCGCATTCCTCAACGATCCTGTCGCCGCTGCAAAAGTCCGTCATAGCCTACCCATCGCAGAGGTAAACCCCGAAGAGTACGCAGCGGTTTACTTTGTGGGCGGCAAGGGTGCTATGTGGGACTTTCCCGAAAGCCAGCCCATACAGAACATCGTCAGGGAGCTTCACGACGATGGAAAAGTGATCGCCGCGGTTTGTCACGGCCCTGCAGCCCTGGTCAACGTCAAACTGGGTAACGGAGAATATCTACTGAAAGACAAAAAGGTCAGCGGCTTTACCAACGAAGAAGAGCTGTTCCTCATAGCCGACGCCAGGTCTATCTTCCCCTTTCTGCTGGAAGACGGCATGCGCGAGCACGGTGCAACAGTGGAAACCGGCCCTGCCTATCTTGAGCAGATCAGTCGAGATGGCACACTGCTCACGGGACAAAACCCCTGGTCGGTGTGGGCGCTTGCTGAAGCCACAATAGAAGAGCTCGGCTATCAACCGATTCCGCGGAAAAAAACCGGCGACGAGTACAGCACGCAAATTCTCGGCACTTTTGAGCAGGATGGCTATCGAAAGGCACGGGCACAAACGGCGTTTATATTGGACAACTCCGATGCCGTGATTAATCACAGCCTCATCGCCATGCACGCAATCATTGCAGCCATGAAAATGGAAGTCGGCAGAACGCTACAGCTTCTCAGCATTGCTGCAGGCGCCAAAGCGTAGACATCGCTGATCCATGAGGTATGGTGCGGCGATAGAGCAATGAGAGATTTAGAGATGAGCATGTCTGATCATTATTTTGTTGGCGAAGCTGGTGTGCCCTGGGGCGCCTCGGAAAAGTCCGCATGGCTCGCAGCGCAAACGCAGAAGCGCTCCTATGCAGAGCTCGTTGAGCAACGGATCCATTCTCTGGAGACGCGTTTTAATCTCGAGCAGTACGGAGTGCTGTCTTCCGCAGACAATAATTATCCACTCTACGCCCTCACATCCAGGAACTGGAACAGCGAGCTCCCCAACGTGCTGGTAACAGGTGGCGTCCACGGCTATGAGACCAGCGGCGTGCTCGGGGCTTTGCGTTTTTTGGAGAGCGAGGCCGAGCACTATGCTGAGGCATTTAACTTTTTGGTGATGCCCTGTATCAGTCCCTGGGCCTTCGAAACGATTAACCGTTGGAACCCCGAGGCCATCGACCCTAACAGATCGTTCATAGCAGATAGCCCGGCGCAGGAGTCTTCTGAGGTTATGGGCTACTTAGACCGACAAGGACTGTCCTTTCTGGCTCACTTTGATCTTCACGAAACCACGGATACCGACAATACAGAGTTTCGACCTGCCCTCGCTGCTCGGGATGCCAAACCACAAGATCACTGGGACATCCCCGATGGATTTTATGGCGTTGCCGACAGCTCGCGTCCGAGTCCAGATTTTCAAAAAGCCATCATTGAATCCGTAGCAGAAGTCACTCATATCGCTCCGTCTATCGACGGAAAAATCATTGGAGTAACGCTGCAACAGGAAGGGGTTATCTGCTACGACGGAATAGGTCTGGGACTGTGCATGGGCGTTACTGATGCGCCCTACGTGACAACTACCGAGGTCTACCCCGACAGCTCTCTGGTCACGGATGACGACTGTATTGCCGCGCAGGTGGCGGCGGTCAAAGGAGGACTTAACTACCTCATCAATAGCAAAGTAGTCGCCTAGGCAATTACCCCAGAAACCGACGAATAAGCGCTTCGCCGTAAACCAGAGTCACGAAACTCAGAGACACAAACACCGCGGCAGAACCCAAATCCTTGGCCCTGCCGATAAGCGGATTGTTCTCAAGGGTGACCGCGTCAGCAACAGCCTCAATTGCCGAATTCATAAGCTCGGTGAGCAACATCAGCATCAGACTAAACACCATGAGCAGCAAGTGATCGGTCGACGCCGATAAAAAGTACGCCGCAGGCAACAGCAGCGCCGCCAGTAGTAGCTCCTGACGAAACGCCGACTCGTGAATAAACGCACTGCGAAAGCCATGATAAGAACACGACGCCGCGTTCAAGATACGTGTAAAACCTGTGCCGTTTGGCTTATTGATCTCTATAACTCCACTAGCATGTTTTAAAAAAGCTTTGACTCAGAGCGCTAGCCACATCGAACTAACTGCATCTCGTCGACATTATCCCAGAGCCGGATAATGCGGCTGATCAATAGCTAACTGCCCTGCTACTGTCTGCCGCAGGTGCGTCGCCAGTCCGGGACTATCGAGGGGCAGACCCTCTCTGAGACGACTAACAAGCTCCCAGCGAAGCTTATCAAGCTCATCCTCCTGTCCCAGGAGCGTTTGCAAACGTTGTTGCTCCCGCTGCGCCAGAGCACTCCCATGCTGAAACTCTCGCTGCGCAATCCCCAAGGAGTTAGCTGCGACTTTGGCCAGAAAAGCACTACGCCCCTCCAACTGCGCTGCTACATCGTCCTTTAAAAACGCCGCCACGCCCGTCAATAACTCTGCGGGCATAGGCAATTGAGTGCCATCTGTGTCCGCTGTGCTCATATCGGGCAAATCGAAGTCGCCGGGGATCAAAAGATTTACGCAATCCATCTGCGCTTCGGAGGAGCGTCTGCCAATGACCGGGCGTTCCAGACTGGGTGTCTCGCCCGTGCGCCAGGCATTGGCCATTTGTAGAGTCGCCATGGCCCACCAAAAGGATCCAAATACTTGCCAGTACTTGATCTCGTCGAGAGAAACGTCGAGGCCACTGGTCTCGCGGTAGCCCTCCCGTAAATCCTCCAGCGTACCGAATCCCCCTACGGGTAGAGCGTCGTTCCCAAAACGCCAGGAGTTAACACAAAGCCAACCCATGTCCCGCACTGGATCGCCAATCTGGGCCAGTTCCCAATCCAGCACCGCATTCACTCCCTCAGGGTTCACCATCAGGTTGCCGTTGCGGAAATCGCCATGAACAAGCGTGGTTCGCCACTCTTGGGGGGCATGATCCAAAAGCCATCGATAGCAATAATCGATCATAGGCACCGGTACTTGCAGATCCCGGTAGATCTGCCAGGTTTCCTTCACCAAATCTGTGGGGCTTACTCTCGGGAGCTCTTTAGCTAAGGTCGTGGATTCCCAGTCCAGAGCGTGTATTCGCCCGAGAATCTGGCCGCATTCTCTCGCCAGGCGTGGCCGCACCGCTTCAAGGTCCTTGGATCGGACAATACGCTGACCCAGTGTTTCTCCGCTCAGCCAGTCCATGACAAAACCACTGCCGAGTTCGTCTTCCAGCTGCAGAACGTAGTGAACCTTGGGACCCGGAATACCCCCCGCCGTTGCCAATTGGAAGAGACGCGCCTCGGTGTCGAGGCTGATACTGCCTACGGCGGACTCCGTGTCCAGCGCGGGAGGCGATCGTCGCAAAGCAAACCTTCGCTCCCCTGAGGCGCCATCTACGGTCAATCGATAAGTTTCCTGACTGGCTCCCGCAGTGAGTTGATCACAGGAAATCAGACGCTCGCATTCGGGAAGCTCCCGCTTAAGCACGATCTCCAGTGCGCTTTCAAAACTGTCGCACATGCGTGTTACTGGACGCCTTTGGGTTTCTGTTGATTCATAAAACCAAAGAGGTAGCCCGCCGCACGTCGAATCTGAATCTCATCGGCCCCTTCGGTAATGCGGTAGCGCCGATGATGCCGATAGATGTGCTCAAAGGGCTTGTACCGCGAGTAACCCATGCCACCGTGTACCTGCATTGCAAAGTCCGCTGCCTCGCAACAGAGCCGATTGGCTTGATAGTTACACATGGAGACCTTATCGGAGACCGAGAAAGCGCCATCGCGATCCATGAGCCAAGCTGTTTTGTGGATAAGAGCACGCAGCATTTCGCAGCGAGCATTTAACTCCACCAGGGGAAACTGGATAGCCTGATTTGTGGCTAGCGCCTTACCAAAGGGCTTTCTTTGCGTGGCGTGCTCGACGGCCTCGTTCACACAGTATTGAGCAGCACCCAAACTAGACGCCGCCTGCCGGATACGGTTCTCGTTGAAGAAATGCTGAATCACCATGAGGCCCTTGCCCTCACCCCCGAAGATTGCGCCATGGGGAACCCGCACATCGGTGAAAGACACCCGGGCGTGATCGGAGGGCATATTAAAGGTCCAAAGGTATTCTTCGATCTTTACTCCGTCCGCTTTCATAGGCACGAGAAACGCGGTGATACCCAAAGCATCTCCTGCCTTTCCGGAGGTTCTTGCCATCACCATATCGGCATCGGCGATATGCACGCCGGTGTTCCAGGTTTTCTCACCGTTTATTATCCAGTGATCACCCTCGCGTACGGCAGCGGTTTCCATGTGCGTTGCATCCGATCCATGCTCGGGCTCTGTAATACCAAAAGCGAAACCCTGACGTGCCGTCGTCATGCCCTCCAGCCACTGCGCTTTTTGCTCCTCAGTGCCATAGTTCAGCATGAGCAAAAGTGCGATGTTGTTACCAACAATAGAGTGTTCGTTCTGTAAGTCGTTGTGCAGCCCCAGACCTTTAGCGGCCAAATGTTCGCGAATGAGCGCCATCCCCAGGTTACCGCCATCCCGACCGCCAAATTCGGCAGGAAAGGGATAGTTGAAGATACCTGCCTCTATCGCCAGATCTTTCGCCTGTCTCAGGAGCGCTTCCCACTGCTCGTTGGGTAAACCATCTCTCTCCCAGTCGGTTCTCGCATCTTCGCGACGGTGGTCAAAAAAGCGGACGTTATCGTCGCTGTTCTCTAAGGGCTTGATCTTGTCTTCAATGAATTGATCGATCTCGTCGAGAAACGCGGCGATATCTGCGGGTACTTCAAAATCCATCTCGCTACCTTATGCTTATTGGGTATTTCATAGGCTTGGGAACTTACGCACTATCTTAACGCGCAGCTGCGCACCCGGGGATACAAGTTTGACTCCGAGCGAAGCTATGCGATGCCCGCTACAATAAAAAAAACCAATAAGTTTAAGAGAGTCCACAATGTCCGAAACCGTTGTCGTTCATGTTCGCGCCAAGCCTGGGCACGAAGCATTCGTTGAAGCTGAACTCAATAAACTCATCGCTCCCACGCGCGCTGAGGAAGGTTGCATTCGCTACGATATGTTCGCAGACGTCGAAGATCCATTGCACTTTGTCTTTTTTGAAGAGTGGCATTCGATAGATGACCATCAAACGCATTTGGACAAGGGGCACATGGCAGCCTTTATCATCGCCTGCAAGGGAACCCTCGCCGAAGCATCCATATACAACCTTGAGCGTCGATAGCAAAGAGCGCCCAAACTGGTAAGCCAAGCCGTGACCAAGAATGGGGCGCGCCTAGACTCCGCTGCTCGAGAGCCCCCACTCGCGGAACCACGCCGCTATGGCTCGTTCGGGATAACGTGGATTGAAGAAACCCCAATCCGATGTCGACGCAGGCATGCTGTAAGCCTCGCCTGCTTTTTCTGCGGACCATCCCCGCTCCCGCGCTTGCATCGCCGCAGTGTCGATACTGCCGATCAATTCAGCGTAGGGCTCCATCTCATCGGTGGACACAAGACCACCGTGACCCGTCACCATGAGACGTGAACCTCCGGACATGAGCCTCGCGACCGATGGCGCCAGTGCTGAGGGCACGGCGTCCACATAGTTGGGGAACAGTCCCCACCAGGCCAAATCGCCCCCAAAGGTGATGGGCAGATCATCTACAAGGACCACCAGATCCGACGGCGTATGACCGGAGAGAGGCAATAGGGTGACGCTGCGACCACCGAGGGCCATAGATATGGATGTCGACTCATCCTCAATCACTCGCGTCGGCCCCATGAGGCGGGCCGGTGGCGCAAGAAAAGGCGATCCCTCTATCGGACTAGCGCGGCTGTACTGCTCAACCATCATCGACCAGGTAGCGGCAGTCATATATATCTCGGGGCCAATCTCTCCATTTTGAAAACCCGCCAAACCGCCGGTATGGTCCAAATGAAGGTGCGTACAAATCACATCGCTGACCGGTCTGCCAAATAGCTTTTTGGCCTGCTCGTTGACCCAAGCTGCTCCGGTGGGCTGATAGTAGGCATCAATCGAAAGAATCCGATCATCGCCCACGATGAGTCCACCATTGCATAGGGTCTGAGGCGCTGCGAAACGCCCATCGCTATCCAGGGGGGTGGACACTACGGCAAACACGCCGTCGCCCACTTCGACGATGCGCGCAAAGGGGCGCTCTGCGACCACTCTGTGTTTACCCGGTGCCGCGCTTACGCCACGTAGCAAGCCTGGCGAGGCAGCCATCGCAAGAGTAGATGCCACTCCGGCCTTCACCAGTGAACGTCGTTTAAGGTCGGTCATTGAACACTCCTCATCACTCGCGGATCTCAACTCGCCAGGGTGGAAAACGCCGATTTTCTCCCGCGCGATAAAGCTTGATTTTATTACCCGAGGGGTCGCGAAGCACGGCTTCGGTCCAGAGATAGCTCTCCTCGGTAGGAAGCTGCTCAAACTCAATGCCTTTCGCGATAAGCTCCTCGACCCAATCTTCGAGCTTGTCATGTTCAAAGTAGATGACGGCGCCATTTGCGTAGTCGTTCTCGTCAAGGGACAGAGAAAACGTGCCATGACCATCGGGGCACTCGAACCGTGAGTAGTGAGGAGAGTCCACAATCTGCGTGAACCCCAGTTTTATGTAAAAAACATTGGCTACCGGTAAATCCCTCACAGGGAGAGTCACTTGATTCAGGTTCATTGCGCTAACTCCATTTCATCGTAGGCTTTAGGCGTCGCTCACACTCAAGCGCTCGCAGAGAGTGGTACTGGCAAGTGAGTATGCTTGCCAGTCAATGGTTTAGGCATAGTCAGTTGTCAGAACCAACAGCGCTAGTAGCGAGTTACGCGCGCAAACGTCCGTGTCGGGCGATAGGGCTCTAGTTGTGCTGTCACCGGAGCGTCCACGACTTCTTTCGAGACTAGTTGGCCGACCAGGGGGGCGAGTGACACGCCGCTGTGCATGATCGCAAGGTATACGTCGGGGCGATCTGGATTCACGCCAAGCACGGGGTGGCCATCTAAAGGCAGGGGGCGCCAGCCGACGACGACGTTTTCGATCTTTGCGCGATCGAGGGCTGGCAGATATTGCTGCGCGGCGTTAAGGAGGCGTGTGCCATGCTCCATAGCAAGCTCGGGTAAAGGGAAGTCATTGGGCCGTCCTGCTAATCGCTCACCGTGATTTTGTGGAGGGCCCTCCTGTTCGCCAATAACGAAGCGGCCATCCAGGCGTTGGTGCATATGCACGCCCGGTGCCGCCACCACGGTATTGAGTAAGGGCGGCAGTGGCTCGCTTATCGCAATAATTCCCGGCGTTGTACGCTGGGGAATCTCGATCCCTGCTATGCGCCCCGGGAGTGCCTCTTCGGCCCCCGTTGCGAGAACAAGACGGTCGACTTTGATCCTACCCGTGGAGGTCTGTACAGCGACCAGACGTCCGCTATCAAGAGACACGTTTTGGAGTTCGCTTGGATAAACGACAACTGCCCCAAGGGACTGGGCAGCCTTGAGCATCAGTTCTGTTGCAAGCACGGGATCCACGGCGCCATCGTTCGGGGAGTAAGCCGCGCGTTCATCAGCGTTAAAGCTTAACTGGGGCTCAAGCTCTCTGACCTTATCGGCGGTGATCATCTGTGCGGGCTCACCCCAGGTCACCTGCTCAGCAATTTGCTCCGCGAGACGTTTTTGTCGCTCGTCCCCGGCAAACCACTCCAGAGAGCCACCCCAGGTGATGGGGATCTTCAGCTCTTTCTCTAGACTGTGCCAGGTCATCACACTGCTTTGATTCAGCTGATGATAATGCTGTGGCTGCTTCGCCCAGGTGGCATTGATCCAGGCGAAGGTTCCTCGAGAAGCACGAGTCGCCGGGCCGGCGCGATCGATAACGGTTACCGCGGCCCCAGCCTTGGCTAATTCATAAGCGATGGACGCTCCCACTATTCCTGCGCCTGCCACGACTACGCGGATTCCGGTTGCGGCACGCCCGGGGGAAACCACTGCGGCAGAGAGCGCAGTTGCCAGGGCAAGGAATTGTCTGCGATCCATAGTTAGCTTCTCTCCATCTACAGCCTTGTCGACGGAAACACGATACTATTTTTGGGCTTTTGATTGATAGCCTAGGCAAAGTAAGAAGCCGCGCAGCGCGACAATCTGGCCAGATACCTTGACGAATTTCCTGTACTCAAGACGCTGTACAGGGCTTAGCAGAAGTTCAACAGGCTGCTAGTGCTCAAATCGCTCAACCGTAACAAAGCAAAGTAGCTGCTGCCGCAGCTACTGCCATTGATCGAAGAGTAGCGCCTCGCGCATCTCACCGGCAATGCCGAAGTCCTGAATACCGCGTTCCCGCAGCATCGGCGGCAGCTGATCCAGCAATTGCGCGTAGGCGCGGAGGTCGCGCCGTATGTTTTCTAGCAGGTCCTGGTTGCTTACGGAGTCGTCGCTCAGCAATTGGTCGACTGATTGAGCCGCTTGGCCCAACACAAGGCCCAAGTCGCGCACGGTGTAGAACTGCTCCGTAAGGAGGGAGCGTCTCGCGACATCCCGATAGACCAAAACGCCGGCTAACGATGGAATCAACATCGAAAGCATGAAAGCAAACATCAGTTTCGAACGGAATGTTCTGACGAGCGCTAGATTGAGCATGCAAGAGTCACATTCAGCAAGGACCTACCGAGTATGAAGGGCGATCAGGCCACCGAAGACGCTGTCATAAAAGGTTCGCCAATACTTCACAATCGTCCAATGCAGTAATTTCGCGCGTCTAACGATATCGACAAGTTAGCCGATTGGGATTGGTAGACCCCCTCGACCTGCCTCCGTTAAGTTGTCAGTACCGACGAGAGTCATGCCTTAGCCCGCGCGGCGTACTCTTTTGTTGCGCAATACAAAACGGGTACGAGCAGCGTGGTGATCACCGCAACCAACATGCCCCCAAATGACGGTATGGCCATAGGCACCATGATGTCGGAGCCGCGGCCATCTGAGGTCAGCACTGGGATGAGTGCAATCAACGTCGTGGCTGTCGTCATCAGTGCCGGCCGAATGCGCCGAGTCGCGCCTTTCACGACAAGTTTTTTGATTTCCGCTACATCGCGCGTCGGTGTCCTGGCAAGGGTCTGATCCAAATAGGTAGCTGTGACGACACCGTTGTCGGTGGCTATCCCAAACAACGCCAAGAAACCGACCCATATCGCAACGCTCATGTTGATGGGGCTTACCTGGAACAGTTCGCGGAGATTGGCCCCCAACACGGAGAAATCTAAGAAGCCGCTCGTGCCATACATCCAAACGACCAGAAAACCGCCGGCCCAGGCCACAGCAATACCGCTGAAAACGATCAGCGTTGTCGTTACCGATGCGAACTGCAGGTAGAGGATCAGAAAGATCACAAGCAACGCAATGGGCAGCACAACCGAGAGCGTTTGCTGCGCGCGGAGCTGGTTTTCGTAGTTACCGGCAAAGGTGTAGCTCACGCCGGCGGGTAGACTAAACTCTCCACTGTCGAGCTTCGCCCGCAAGAAGGCCTGCGCGTCCTCTACTACATCGACTTCAGCCGCTTCGGCGCGCTTGTCGAAGACGACGTAGCCCACCAGGAACGTGTCTTCACTCTTGATGGCTTGTGGACCCCTGATGTACCGGATTTCTGAAAGCTGCCCGAGGGGGATCTGCGCGCCGGTTGGTGTAGGCACCAGAATATCTTCCAGTCCTTCTGGAGTATCACGCAGCTCGCGGAAGTAGCGCACGCGAACGGGATAACGCTCTCGCCCTTCTATTGTACTCGTGATGCGTTTGCCGCCGACAGCGACCTCAATCACTTGTTGAGCATCCTCGATGTGCAACCCATAGCGCGCTAGGGCTGCACGATCCAGATCGATTTCTAGGTAAGGCTTGCCCACCAACCGATCCGCGGTAACCGTGTTCGCCTCGATACTGGGAACCTGCTTGAGCAGCGACTCCAGTTGCAGTGCAACATCCTCGATCGTCTCCAGACTCGGACCCTTAACCTTTATTCCCATAGGCGCTCGCATGCCGCTTTGGAGCATGACAATACGCGCCGCAATCGGCTGGAGCTTTGGTGCTGACGTGACACCGGGGAGATCAGCGGCTTCGATGATTTCTCGCCATATGTCATCGGTTGAAGTTATGTGATCACGCCAATTCCGAAACGGCTTACCGTCCTTGTCGGCAATGAGCTCCCCGCGCGCATCGCGCTTGAAGGTCTCCGTGTCACGGTCGTAGGCAAAGCGCATGGCACGCCCGTTCGTATCGCTTCGATACTCCGGGTGATAGTTGATGACTGTCTCAAACATCGAGATAGGCGCGGGATCGAGCGGCGTATCCGCGCGGCCAAGCTTACCGACGACCGAGCTGATCTCAGGAATAGACCCGATGGCTTCATCGAGTATCTGCAACGCATCCTGCGCCTCGCCGATGGAGGCGTGCGGCATGATTGTGGGCATGTAAAGAAAAGAGCCTTCGTCCAGGTTGGGCATGAACTCCTTGCCCAGTCCTGGAAACGTGCGATCGACAGCCTGCCAGGCCGCTGTTTGTCGCAACGCCTCAGGAGCAAAGCGCAGCGCATTATCGAAGCCCGTCCAGGATATGACCCCAAGCAACGTGATCATCACAGGCACACTCAAGAACAGCGCTTTGCGCTCGAGACAGAATGCGAGCAGTTGCGGGTAGACACGCTGATAGGCAATGAACGCCAATAACAAACCGCCGACGAGCAGGAACACAAAGACGATGTTAATCAGGCTATGGCGACCCAGACCCAGGGGCATCCAAGCCTCGGCCAATAGAATCGCAACCAGTCCTGCGACCAGAAGACTGGCTAACGCCGGCGTGTTTGCTCCCAACCAGTGCGGTAGACGCTTAGTCAGCAGCTGCGCCATTGCGAAGCCCGCCAGGAGTAACCCTGCAAGGGGGCTCCACAGCACAGCAATTGCCAATCCCGCGATAACCAGACCGACATGGAAAACACTTTTCAGACGCGCTGAATCGATCCGCGATGAAAAAAGGATTTGTGCTGCCGGCGGGATGATGGCGAGCGCCACAATCACCGCAGCAATGAGCGCAAAGGTTTTGGTGAAGGCAAGAGGCGTGAACAGCTTGCCCTCAGCTCCAGTCATGGTGAAGACCGGCAGAAAGCTGACGACAGTGGTGGCCGCGGAGGTCAGCACCGCGCCAGCTACCTCGCGCGTCGCCCGGAATACGATCTCAAGCGCCGGCTCCTCCGCGTCACTCTCATCCATATGCCGCAAGATATTCTCACAGATGATCACACCCATATCGACCATGGTGCCGATAGCAATCGCGATTCCCGACAAGGCCACGATGTTGGCCGATACGCCGAAGAGCTTCATTGCGATGAAGGTCATCAATACGGCTATTGGCAGCAACGCACTGATAAGGATGGAGCTGCGCAAATGCAACATCATGACAAGAATGACAATTATCGTAATGAATATCTGTTGCGCTAGTGCATCGTTGAGCGTGCCCAGGGTTTCATGGATCAGTCCGGTGCGATCGTAGAAAGGTACGACGGAGACCTGAGACAGGGTGACGCCCTCGGGCCACAAGTCCCGGGAAGTAGCTCGTAGCCACGCCGTCCAGGCGTCATGATCAAGCTCACTCCCTACAAAGGCATTGATGCCTTGCCGCGCGGCAAACGCGCGCAGAGCATCGCGGGAGGTCTCTCGATAATCGACAATCGCTTTTGCGGGTAAACCTGGCGAAATTTCAGCGATCTTGTCTTTCGTATTTTGGATGGCTTCTAAAGGGTTGAAGCCATAGCGCACAACGACGACACCGCCGACCGCCTCCGCGCCACCCTTATCGAGCGCGCCGCGCCTTAATGCCGGCCCTTTGCTCACATTGGCGACATCGCGCATCCGAATGGGCACGTTATCGCGCACACCAACGGCAATAGACTTGACGTCTTCGATATCCTCAATAAAACCGAGGCCGCGTATAACGTATTCCGCGCCATTCACTTCAATTGTTCGCGCGCCTACATCGAGGTTAGAGGCTCGCGTTGCCTTGAAGACATCGTTCAGAGTAATGCCGTGCGCGCGCATTGCATCGGGATCCACATCAATCTGATACTCCTGAACGTAGCCTCCTATGGAGCCGACTTCGCTGATCCCTTCGGCGGCGAGCAATGCGTAGCGCACGTACCAATCCTGAATCGATCGCAGCTCTTCCAAGCCCCAACCGCCCGTCGGGTTGCCATCGGGATCAAGCCCTTCCAGGGTGTACCAATAGACTTGCCCAAGCGCCGTGGCGTCAGGTCCCAGGGTCGGCTGCACATCCGCCGGCACCGTGCCTTGAGGTAGCGAACTGAGTTTTTCGAGCACCCGGCTCCGCGACCAGTAGAACTCCACATCTTCCTGGAAGATGATGTAGATCGTGGAGAACCCAAAGAAGGAGTAGCTGCGAACGGTTTTGACGCCAGGAACTCCCAGCAGAGCAACCGTCAGCGGATAGGTGATCTGATCTTCGACATCTTGCGGCGATCGCCCCATCCATTCGGTGAATACGATTTGCTGGTTCTCGCCAATGTCCGGGATTGCATCGACCGGTACGGGGCTACGCGGCAGGTTGCCGACATCCCAGGAGAATGGAGCAACGGATATGCCCCAACCAATAATGCCGATCAACAGGAGGCCAACGATCAGCTTTCTTTCAAGACAGAACCGCAGCAGCCGATCAATAATTAAGAAGGAGTCGCTCATCATGATCACCGGCTACCGTGGTCATGGCCGCCGCCACTACCACCGCCCTCAGGATTCATCATACTGGGCTTCGCCTGGATCTGAAGCGCGCTATCGATCTTGAAATTGCCGGATACAACGACCAAATCGCCTTCCGATAAGCCGCTTTCAACGACGTAGCTATCCCCAGCTCTGGGTCCCAGTACAACCTCACGGCCGACATAGGTGGGACGTTCCGCTCCGCGTTGTTCGATGTAAACCACAGCGCGTTTTCCCGTCAGCAATGCAGCCGTCGCCGGTATTACCAACGGCGCGCCTCCATGGCTCGCGCTTGCGCTTGCATAGCCCAGAGATTCTGCCGGCACCAGATCCATACCGCAGATATCGCACTGCCCTGGTTCATCTTTGATGATCTCAGGGTGCATCGGTGACACCCATTTACCGACCAGGCTCTCATCGAAGATTTGCCCATGCCTTGCAAACCGCGCGAAGACCTCAGCGCGAACGAACATTTCTGGCTTGAGGCGACCGTCCTTGTTATCGACATTGACCCGAACATTCACAGTCCGCGTTTGCGGGTTGAGCACGGGATCTATGAAAGATACGACGCCGTTAAAGCGCTCGCCTGGATAGGCCTCTGTGGTGAAATTGACGGTCTGCCCATAGCGAAGCCATTGCAGATCTGACTCATAGGCATCGAGCTGAACCCACACCGCATCGAGGTCGGCCACAGTGAAAATACGTGTCCCTGTGTCAACATACATGCCTTCTTGGGCGTTGCGATGAATCACGACGCCGCTCGCAGGCGAAAAGATTGTCACCTGTTCCGATGCCTTGCCGCTACGCTCGATTTCTGCGATCTGCTCGCTGCTAAGGCCCCAGAGGCGCAGTTTGTCGCGCGCGGCTTCAACCGTGCCCGCCGCTGAGCGGCGCAACGACTCGACATTGCTTCCTGAGAGCTCCGTCATGCCACGAATGGCTTGCAGCAGCTCTTCTTGCGCGGAGAGCAGCTCAGGGCTGTAGAGCCCCACCATGTGATCGCCCTTTCGCACCGTAACCCCGGTGTAATCAACAAAAAGTTCATCAATGCGCCCCGGCACCCAAGCGGTGATGTAGGCAAGTCGGGTTTCGTCATAGCTGACCTTGCCAACGAGTCGGATCTCGGCTGTGGGATAGCGTCGCTCGACTGGTACGGTAGCGATGCGCATGCGCGCGCGTTGTGCGGTGGATAGCGTGAGCTGGCGCGGCTCCTGGTCATCCATGTCGGACGGCTCTTGCTGCACCGGGATGAGATCCATGCCACACATCGGGCACTGCCCAGGGCCGTCACGTTTAATGTGGGGGTGCATGGAGCAGCTCCATACCTCGGCGGACTGTTGCTCAAGTGGATGGCTGCTTCCGGCGTGCGTGGCCGGGCTCTGCATCTCGCCATGGCCTTCATGGCCCGCATGGGTATCCATAGCCATCGCGCCATGACCTTCATGCTCTGCAGGCGCATCGGCATTCATTGTCCCGTGCCCCGCATGCATGTCGCCAGGCATCGACTCACCGGCCTCTGCTTCATCGATTTGTGTTTCCGTCGTTTTAGTAGACGGATCTGGCCAAAAAGCTGCAAGCGCGATAAGCAAAACAACGGCTATTGCGGCAATGACGGCAGGGCGGCGAAGGACTGTGTTCATCGATGTTTGATTAGTCATTGCGGGACTCCTTGATTAGCCGGCGCAGGGGCAAGGGACTCGCCGATGAGCTCCTCTAGTGCGGTGCGGGCTTGGTTGTGGTCAGCAATGGCGCGCGCTTCAGCGAGTTCAAAGACCAGCAGCATGCGCTGTGCGTCGATAAGATCGGCAAAGGTGGATGATCCCGCGCTATAGGCGCGCTGCGTCGCAGCCAGCGATTCATTAGCTTTGGGTAATAGGGTCGTCTGATACAAATCAATTTGCCGGCGCGCATCGCGCAGACGAAAAACCGCACTCACGGTGTCCGCTTCCAATCGATTGATGTGCTGATCACGTTGTGCCCTCTGTGCGGCGATACGCGCTTCAGCGCTGCGGACACCAGCTTTGTACTTTCCGCGGTGTATGGGAAGGGTCATTGAAAACACAGCGGCAATGGGATCCTTGCCGCTGTCCTGTACATTGGGGGAGCGCGCATCACCCGTGGCAATGTAGTCGAGGCCGATAGAGAAGTCCGGGAAGAAGTCTTTATCGGCGCGCTCCCTTGCGGCCGTAGCCGCTGCCACTTCAAAGGACAGAGCGCGCAGTTCCGGATTGTTGCCAATGACACGGGATACGATCGATTGGTCATCTAAGAAGACGTCAACGATTGGCGCCTCTTCGGGCATTTTTACCGGCGCGTGCGGCGAACGATTGAGAGCAGAATTAAGTCGCGCAAGCAACGGCGCTTCGCGATCTGTGAGACTGGCGAGATCATTTTCAATTTTGCCCAGTTCCACCTGGGCGCGGATAACATCAGCGTGGCCGCTTGATCCCGTTTGATATCGTGTTCTGGCGACGCGCTCCAAATACTGCACGAGATCCCGATTACCTGCCATGATCTCGAGGGCGCGATTGAAGTAGTAGAGCTCATACCACGCATGGGCGACCTCCGCGATAACATCATTCTGGATGGTCGATACCCGTGTCGCAGCGGCATTAGCTTTTTCCGAGGCTATGTCGCCTTGCAAACTCAGTTTGCCGAGCCACGGCAGGGGCTGCGAAATTCCCACGGCAAAATTTTGTGGCCCCACGCGGGTCTCTACCTCTTCAATGAAGTAGCGAAAATTTAACCGAGGATCGGGAAGCGCCGTCGCCTGATCGATCTCATTGTTTGCCGCCTCATAGTTGGCAATGGCCGCCGTGACACGCGGGTTGTTCGCAAGGGCGTAGCTCACCCACTCCGACAGAGATCGGGCGGCGTTAACCACTGTTTCCTCGCTGCGCGTAATCGGACGCTCTGAGAGGGTTTCGGTCGGTGGCACTGCCCGGGGTTCGACCGATCGAGACGGCGGCGTATCCGCGCAACCGCTCAGAAGCAGCGCAGCAAGGAGCGCCAGGGTCGGACTCCGCAGGGGAAAATTCGCGACAATGGGGTGAGCATCGTCCATCTTTTGAGAAATCATCAGCCGGTCCTTTCCATTTTGGCTAGTCGTCATGTGCGTAAAGCGCACAAACCGCGGGACAAACCCGCCTAGGGGAAAGGAGCTATTCGGTCAGTTGATCTTTGCGGTTGACCGGAGTGTCCAGCCGATAGACAGCGAAGCCGTTTTCGACAATGGGGACGCGCTGGAGGATGCGCGCATGCCACTGTAGACCCACGACGGTATCAATGAGGTCGAGATCACCGCTATAGGTGTCAGCTTCAAAAGGTGTTCCCAAGCGGTTATCGCGCTCCGTCGACACCATCGTATATCCGGGCGTTGCACAGCTGTCCTGTAGCTCATCGCAGCCGTCGCAGTCTTGGTGGGCGCAGAGCACGCTGCTGGAGGGATCATCGCTTTCCATGTGATGATGGGACGTCTGGCTGGAATCGCTATTGTCGCTCGCCACGCCGCTCCAGGCACACGCGCATGCGATGTTGGACAACATCAGCGCGACGGCAAGAACGATGGTAGATAGCTTTGACATTCTCATGATGTATGCGAGCCTATACCCATAGGGAGTATCGGTCAACAAGCTGTGGTCCTGAGGAAAACGATGGTCCCTTAGCTCAGGATTTTACTTTTGCCATCAATTCAACAAGCTCGTTGAATTTTTTCCGCTGCTCTTTCGCGTCGCCGGACGCAATAGCACTCTCCACGCAAGTCGCTGAGTGGTCTTTAAGAACCGCGTCTTCGACCTTCGCCAGGGCCGATTTGATTGCGCGCATTTGCTGCAGGATGTCGATGCAGTAGCGCTCTCCCTCAATCATGCGAGAAATACCGCGAACCTGTCCCTCAATGCGGTTGAGCCGTCTGATGATCGCTTCTTCTTCCAAGTTCATACCCTTGACATATACCCTATACTAGTAAGCAGTCTAGCAATCATGGCTCCTACAGAAAAGACGGTACTGGCAAGTTGAATTGCTGACTTGAGAAGAGGCCGGTCTCTTGCCTTAAGCAACCACCCTCCTCCACTCTTTAAACGCACTGACCCTGAGACTCCGATAATGCTCAGTCCTAACTAGGTGCCTGCCTGGATTGAATAAGTATCGCCAAATCAACCGACTGGGATTGGAAGATCCCACCGACCTGGCCCCGTTAAGTTGTCAGTGCCGTCGAAACTCCACATGGATTCACCCGCTCTTGCTGCCATTGGAGTTGTTCCCGTAGATGCGACATAGGCCTTCGTTTTCACCAAGGGAGATCCCGTTGTCGATAATTTTGACGAGGGCTTCATGTGCCATATGTCGCCTCCGCTCCCACCACTCGATTCATGTATGGAGTGATTTACAACACATCACTGCATTCCTGCGCCGAGAGTGGCACGAACAGGAACACCTGCTGGGTCAAAGCCTTCTAGGCAGAACACATTAACACCGTAGTAATCGGGTGTAACACGCTTCCTATGGAACGGGTAAATACCACAAGCTTTGCAAAAGTAGTGTTCGGCTGTATGTGTATGGAATTGATATGTGGTTAGCCAATCGCTGCCCGACAAAATGCGCATAGCGCTTTCATGAACTTTAACCATGAGCGCATTTTTACGGATACATATAGAACAGTCGCAAGTTGTTAGTTCCGGTAGGTCAGTATCGATCTCAAATTGAACTGCATTGCAGTGACATGAACCTCGGAAAGTTTTCATACTAGTTTTCGTTCTCCAGACCTCAAGACACATAACGCCCACATTTGGGGCGGCAAAACGCGCAGCGTTTTGACGTCCAGCGAAGCGGCTTGCCTAGCCTTGTTATGCGGCGGATTCTGCATTCATGTCCCAGCCTGGGAATACCAGCACCGCCGGGTGACATTTAAGAACGCGCGCCAAAGACTTTGCCCGCTCAACCCCAAGATTCACTCTTCCGCGTTCGATCGCGGATATAGTGGATTGCGGCATCCCCGCGAGTTCTGCTAGCTGGTTTTGGCTAAGCTCCTGCAGTTCGCGGATAATCCGCACAGATTCACCAGGAGAAACGGTGACACGCCGCTTAGCTCGTCGAATTTCGCTCATCAGGACCTCCCCCTATAGTCGTGAGGCGTTACCTCAACAACTATGACTTCAAATCTATCTCCCATTACGCGATAAATCGCACGATACTGCTGATTCAATCGCGAAGACCGATATCCTTTCCACTCCCCTCGAAGAGCCTCGTCTCGAAAACCGCGAATGCTCTTCAAACCTGCAGGGCCAGAAATTTCGACAAGATCTTTCCACTTTTCGTATCGCTTCTGGACCTCTAACGGAGCTTTAGCCAGTTGCTTGTCGAGACGTTTATGTTCGAAGATCGACCACATACCTTAAAGAGTATATAACCTTTTAAGTATGTCAAGGCGCGAGACGCATAACGTCCTGATCCCAAGGTCTCAATAGTGTTGAGCTTTAACCAGATGCCTCCCAAGGTTGAAAAAATGGCTCTTCATCATTAACAATGGGATGGACTCCTCCTCACCTTTTCGGCATCGAGGTGCCACACTGAAGGTGCTGTCCAACAGTCACCAGTGAGGAGGAACCCATAATGAAGATTATTCGAGTTGGCGTAGATTTGGTGTTGATTTGCAGCCAAAACTGACCCACTAGCCCCCCAGATTTGCATCGAATATTGACCCACGTACAACCCTTCCCTGCGCAAGGAATCGGCAGGGGTTACAGGAGTGATAAACGTGGCATTAGTAAGTGTTATCAGGCGCTGGCGTCTTCGTGAAGGTATGCCGATCCGGGAGATTGCCCGCCGCACCGGCCTTTCTCGCAATACAGTGCGCAAATATCTGGCCAGCCAAGAGCTGGAACCCAGCTACCCCTCACGCAAGTCACCGAGCAAGCTGGATAGTTACGAAGAGACCTTAACCAACTGGCTGTTTCGCGAGTCTCGCCGACACCGCAAGCAGCGGCGGACCGCTAAGCGGCTGTACCGGGATCTTCTGGAGTTGGGTTACACCGGTTCCTATGATCGGGTTGCCGCCTTCGCTCGTCAGTGGCGCCAGGCACAACAGGACGCCAAGTTGCTTGCGGGGAAACAGGCGTTTGTGCCGCTCCAGTTTGCCCCTGGCGAAGCCTTCCAGTTTGACTGGAGCGAGGACTGGGTCAAGATCAACGGTGTCAGCACCAAGCTACAAATTGCCCACTTCAAACTGAGCTACAGCCGGGCCCACTTCATACGGGCTTATCTCACGCAATCGCACGAGATGCTGTTTGATGCCCATTTCCATGCGTTTACCGCGTTTGGCGGTATTCCTGAGCGCGGCATCTACGACAACATGAAGACTGCCGTGGACAAGGTGGGACGTGGCAAGCAGCGCCAAGTGAATAAGCGCTTCTATGCGATGGTCAGTCACTATCTGTTTGAGCCTGAGTTCTGCAATCCCGCCGCGGGCTGGGAGAAAGGGCAAGTCGAGAAGGCCGTGCCCAAAAAGAGGGGCAGACCCTACAGGATGCCCGCCACGGGCTCTGGTACGACACACCTTCGTTCAAATCACTGCACGAACTTAACGTCTGGCTACAGGAGCGCTGCCGGAGTTTGTGGGAGGAAACGGCGCATCCACAGTTCAGGAACCGATCACTGGCGGAGTGTCTTAAGGACGAGCTATCGCAGATGATGTCCGTCCCGCGTGCATTTGATGGCTTTGTCGAACATAGCAAGCGGGTCTCGTCGACCTGCCTCATTACCTTTGAGCACAATCGCTACAGCGTGCCTGCCAGCTTTGCTAACCGCGTGATTAGTCTACGCGTGTACCCCGAACGACTGGTCATCGTGGCAGAAGTGCACGTCGTTGCCGAGCATGTAAGAGTGTTCAATCGCGACAAAAGCACGCCGGGCCAGACGATCTATCAATGGCAGCACTATCTCTGTGTCGCACAGCGCAAGCCAGGCGCGTTGCGCAATGGCGCACCGTTCCTGGAGCTACCCGACAGCTTTAAGCAACTGCGAACGCGGCTGCTGAAGCGCCCCGGTGGTGATCGGGAGATGGTCGATGTGCTCGCCCTGGTGTTGCTCCACGATGAACAGCAAGTGGAGCGCGCTGTGGCGCAGTCCCTGGAGATGGGCGAGCCCTCTAAGCAGCATGTGCTGAACTGCCTCAGTCGACTGGAAGAACCGCCGACCCCTCAACGCCTTACAGCACCACCCGCTCTGGCACTGGTGACGGAGCCGCTCGCCGATACGGCACGTTACGACTCGCTGAGGAGGACGCGCCATGAAAGCTGAAGCCATGATCCAGACCCTGAAATCGATGAAGCTACACGGCATGGCCGATGCCGTCACGGCGTTGTCTGAGCAGTCGTCACCTGTGTACCAGCAAGCGGTGCCCGTGCTGGAGATGCTCCTTAAAGCCGAATCGTCAGAACGCGATGTGCGCTCCATTAATTACCAGATGAAGGTCGCGAAGCTCCCAGCCTACCGCGATCTCACGGGGTTCGACTTTGGTCAGAGCTTTGTCGATGAGGCGCTGCTAAAGTCCTTACATCGCTGCCAGTTCCTGGAGGACGCACAGAACGTTGTCTTGGTCGGTGGTCCCGGAACCGGTAAAACGCACTTGGCCACGGCCATCGGCGTGCAGGCCATCCAGCACCATCGTCAGCGCGTCGGGTTCCTATCCACGATTGAGTTGGTCAACGCACTGGAGCAGGAAAAGCAGGGCGGGCATCAGGGGCGAATTGCAAACCGCCTGATGCACACTGACCTGGTGATACTCGATGAACTGGGGTACTTGCCGATAAGCCAAGCAGGCGGCGCCTTGTTGTTCCATCTAATCAGCAAGCTGTATGAGCGCACCAGTATCGTAATCACCACTAATCTGAGCTTCGCTGAATGGTCGGCGGTATTCGTTGACGAGAAGATGACGACCGCACTACTGGATCGTTTAACCCATCACTGCCACATAGTGGAGACCGGTAATGAGAGCTACCGACTGAAGCACTCAACGATCAATCAGGACAAAGAAGCTAAAGGCAGAAAACCCAAAACTACGCCATAATCTGGCGTTCCAGGTGGGTCAAAATTGGATGCAAACCCTGGGTCACTATTAAGTGCAAATCAACATCCTCTTTTTTGTTTTCAGTTTCGTCAGTCAAGTTGACCTCCCAACTCTTTCTTGAAACTTAACGCTTCAAGCTGCGGCGCGGAGCGTCCGACAGCCTTGACTTGTTAAGGGGAACACCGCAATATATACCAATATGTAATACATGGTGATTGCGATGCCACGGAACACAAGCGTAACCATTGGAAGTCATTTTGATTCCTTTATCGCTGAACAGCTTGAGGAGGGCCGATACAGAAGTGCCAGCGAAGTGGTTAGGGCTGGGCTTCGCCTCTTGGAGGAGCAGGAGGCGCGGGTCCGCCAGCTGCGAGCGGCGCTAATTGAGGGCGAAAACAGCGGATTCGTAGAGTACAACCTGCATGAATTTATCGAGAGCTTGGACAAACAGGAGTGAGGCGATTCAGGCTCTCGGAAGCAGCAGATTCTGACTTGAGAAGGATTGCCAAGGAGACTTTCCAGCGCTGGGGTGAAGGGCAACGCGACAGCTATCTCGCGGAGATGTTCGAGGCTTTCGAGCGGCTTGCGGAAGCTCCAGATATCGCAATGCGTTTGGATAACGTACGGAAAGGGTATAGGAAATTCCCTCAGGGTAGCCATGTCATCTTCTTTCGGAAATCCGCGATTCACGAGATTGAGATAATCCGCGTTCTACACAAACGTATGGACGTCGAGGCACAGCTCAGTTCTCCTTAACAGCTTATTAGAGGGAGCGGGCTCATTTCACCCATTCCGGTTAACTGCGGGTTCATTCCCTCTAACTCCCAGCGTTTTTTCACAGTAATCATTACCTTACTGCAAATCTGTGGTTAACAGGCAATAAAACCGAGCCACTAGACCCGTTCGTTTTACGTCCAACGCGTTCGGCGAGGTACGCCTCTCCGTCGCAGAATTGCGTATTCCAGACCAAGCCTGCCACCCATTCCACGGCAAAGCTGCCACTGATTCCAGACGAAGCCTGCCACCCCGGCAGGCAGGCTGAGGTCACCCGTCGGAGCGTGCCGACGCGGGATAACTAACCGGTACTCTGGACCTTTCCACACGGAGGGGAACAGATGCCAGCGAAGAGGTTATCCATGCGTAAAATCAAAGAGGTGCTGCGCCTCAAATGGGCCCAGGGCCTGAGCAACCGCCAGATTGCCACCGCCTGTGGCATTGGCCGCCCCACCATCAGCGAGTATCTGCGCCGTGCCACCGAGGCCGGTTTGGAATGGCCGCTACCGGCCGATCTTGATGAGGCCCGACTGGAACGGCTGCTGTTCCCGCCACCACCGGACTTGCCCGCCGAGTCGCGCGGCATTCCCGACTGGCATCAGGTCCACAAGGAACTCAAGCACAAGAGTGTCACCCTGTTCCTGCTCTGGCAGGAATACCGCCAGGCCCACCCCGATGGCTACCAGTACAGCTGGTTCTGCGAGCACTACCGCAGCTGGCAGGGCAAGCTGGATGTAGTGATGCGTCAGGATCACCGCGCCGGCGAGAAGCTGTTCGTCGACTACGCGGGCCAGACGGTGCCCATCATAGATCGCGCCACCGGCGAGGTGCACGAAGCACAGGTCTTTGTCGTCGTGCTGGGCGCCTCCAACTATACCTACGCCGAGGCCACCTGGAGCCAGAGCCTGCCGGACTGGATTGGTTCCCACGTCCGCACCTTCCGCTTCCTCGGGGGCGTACCGGAGGTCGTCGTGCCGGACAACTTGCGCTCCGGCGTCAGCAAAGCCCATCGCTACGAACCCGACATCAACCCCACCTACCTGGACATGGCCTCCCACTACGGTGTGGCGGTGCTGCCCGCGAGAGTCCGGCGCCCGCGTGATAAAGCCACCAAAGCAGAGAATGGCGTACTGGTGGTTGAGCGCTGGATCCTGGCGGCGCTGCGGCATCGCCAGTGCTTCTCGCTGGTCGAACTCAATGCCGCCATCGGCGAGTTACTCGGGGTACTCAACCAGCGGCCCTTCTGCAAGTTACCGGGCTGCCGCCGGGACCACTTCGAGCAACTGGATCGGCCGGCACTGCAGCCGCTGCCCGCCGAAGCCTACGTGTACGCCGAGTGGAAGAAGGCCCGGGTGCACATCGATTACCACGTGGCCATCGACGGCCACTACTACTCGGTGCCTTGTGCACTGATCAAGCGTGAGGTCGAGGTGCGCATCACCCGCAATACGGTGGAGTGCTTCCACCGGGGCAATCGGATTGCCAGTCACCGCCGCTCCGACCAGAAGGGGCGCCACACCACGGTACCGGCCCACATGCCGGAGTCGCACCGCCAAGCCGGGGAGTGGTCGCCCGAGCGGTTGACGCAATGGGCCGCTAAAACCGGGCCGGCCACGGAGAAACTGATCCGTACCGTACTGGCATCGCGCAAGCACCCGCAGCAGGCCTACCGATCTTGCCTGGGCATCCTGCGCCTGGGCAAGACCTACGGCGACGAGCGCCTGGAAGCCGCTTGCCGGCGAGCACTGACCCTGGGCAGCTGCCGCTACAAAAGCCTCGAGTCGATCCTCAAGCACCGTCTGGACGAGCAGCCTCTGGAAGAGCAGCAAGAGCTCTCGCTGCCCGACACCCACGACAACATCCGCGGCCCCGCGTACTGCCACTGAAGGAGCAAACCATGTTGAAGCATCCCACCCTGGACAAGCTCCAGACCCTCAAACTGACCGGCATGGTGGCAGCGCTGGCGGACCAGATGACCTCGCCCGAGATCGATGAGCTGGCCTTCGAGGAGCGCCTCGGTTTGCTGGTGGACCGGGAGATCACCGAGCGAGAGAACCGGCGTATGAGCAACCGGCTGCGCCGGGCCAAACTGCGACACCAGGCCACCCTTGAGGACATCGATTACCGTAATCCGCGGGGCCTGGACAAGGGACTGATCCAATCACTGGCGGCCTGCCAGTGGGTGAAGGAGCACCTCAACGTTCTCATCACCGGTCCCACCGGCGCGGGCAAGACCTGGCTGGCCTGCGCGCTGGCTCACAAGGCCTGCCGGGAAGGCTACACCGCCCAGTACGTCCGCCTGACGCGCCTGCTGCGGGAACTGATGATCGCCAAGGGCGATGGCAGCTACCCGAAGCTGCTGGCCAACGTCGCCAAGGTCGATGTGCTGATCCTCGATGACTGGGGCCTGATGAAGCTGAGCGCCGAGAACCGACGCGACCTGCTGGAGGTACTGGAGGACCGCCATGGACGCCGCTCCACCGTCGCCACCAGTCAGTTACCCATCGAGGAATGGCATGGCGTCATCGGCGATGCGACCCTGGCGGATGCCATCCTGGATCGGCTGGTACACAACACCTACAAGATCAATCTGAGAGGAGAGTCGATGCGAAAACGCCAGGCCAAGTTGACGAGCACCACTGCTTCCGAGTAACAATGTAAACCCCGCGTCGCTAAGCTCCG